>VBBT01000012.1 GCA_005881695.1 Candidatus Bathyarchaeota archaeon
ACTCCTTTCGGTAGCCGTTTCCTACGCGGTAGCTTCCACCATCACCGTTACGTCTACCACTTACCAGCAGATCCTTGGAGGCTACGTCAGCTCAACAGGCGGTCTCACCGCAACGGACTCCGGATTCTCAACGGCAGTGCTCGCCACCACAGCCGCCGGAACGTCATCCGGATCACCTATCACATTCGGCATCACAACCGGAACAGCATCGCCCGGCGTAGTGGCAAGCCACTGGCAATGGACCTTTCAAGTCGCCACCACCGGAAGCACGGCCGCAAGCACCACCTTCACAGTTGCTTTAACAGTCAACCAGAACGGGGTGGCCACATCCTACACCGTATACGTGGCTACTGGAGGAACCGTCACCTCTGGCCAGGCGATAAACTGCATCTTTGACATCGGAACCTCAGTAACGACACCGTTGTCCTACACTTTTACGGTGAAATAGCCGGATTTTGTCCCCTGATCTCGGATCTGGGACCCGGTCTCTATACCGCCCTCGAAATCGTTCTTGGCATGGCGATAAAATCGCTAGATCCGCCCTGGCATCTAAGCCCAGACCAAGCCCTGAATCCCGAGACTCGCGCGGAATCCCTGCCAGACAGCGAGCGACCACTCGGAAAAAGGGGGTATTTTCCAGCGACTTTACGACGCAAGAGCGGGTTTATCCGAATATTCCGAGGTCTAGGCGCCTTTCTGAGGAATTCATGATCGGCGAAGTCTCCGGAACACTCTCGACAAGATATTCCGAATCTTGCGTACCGCTCGGTAGACCGAGCCCTCTTCCACGTGCCCAAACGTCTCCGTTGAGAGAATCGTTCCAAGCTCTCTCCTATAGCCGCGAAGCTTCGCGTACAAACCCAGAGCAGCAATCATGAGCAGGCCTGTCACGCCTAGGAATATCGCGGTCGCGACGCCTGCCTGAAGAGAATTACTAAGATATGACTGGAAATATCGGTTGTGCACGTACTCCTCGTAGATCCACAACGCCAAGATCAGGTTGAGCAGGGTCTGGAGAGGTATGAGGATTTTTGCGAACCGGGAAATCTTCACGAGCCTATCAGGGATCTTCAAGACAGGCGTACCCTGATCTTCGTGGCTCGTAAACTTGGCCCTGACAACCCAGGCCGACTCTCAGACCTGCCTAGAGATAATCAGCCACAAGGACAGCCCTATCAAGCAAAAGGAATAATCCAGTGCTGGGTTTCGAGCTAAGATCAAGACAACAGGGACAGCTAGCTTGGCGGACTCTCTAACTGGACCCTTGTTCTTCCGGCCTATATCGAGGGTCAACCCTTCTAAGAGTCGGCATCGGCCCACCCGTCCCGGAGTCCATGATTGGATTGGTCTTCCGTATCATCTCGAGAACGTGTTGTTCCGCACCCGCATCAACCGACCCACCAATCCTTCTCCCATTAGGTCCAACCTTCTCGGTTGAAAGAATCCCTTCAAGCTCTTTCCTGGTGCTCCTCAACTTCGCGTATAAAGCCACGGCAACGATCGTGAAGAAGGCGATTGAGATTACGACGATCGTGGTGAAGAGGCTTCCCGGGAGGTAGCTGCTAACATAAGTCTGGAGGTATGAGTTGTTCAGATATTCCTCATAGATCCAGAAAGACATGAACAAGATAACGACAAACTGGAGAAGAATGAGGACCTTTGCAAACCCGGGGATACTCTTCCAGACTGAAACATCATACTCTTCGCCGGTCGTAATCTTACCCGATTCCCGAGGAGTCCAGGCTGACCCTCAGGTCGATCTAGAGCGGGTCAGTCATATGGGCAACCTGTGTCCCGCGAAAGAGATGATCAGGTACTGATTCCCGCACGGTCCGGACTGGCCGCCGAAAGTGAACTGAGCAGATCGAAGAATGTCCGAAAACCCGAATCGAGTTAGGATTCTTCTTATCTAGAACATCGCCTCTCCCCTTCCTTCATGAGGCTTGGACGAATCCAGATTTTATCCCGTACAATGATGCCCTTGTTAATTGTCCAGTTCTTGCTGGGCATGTTCGCCAACCTCTTCGTCACCTTCTCCACCTCGATAGATCCCAACCCCTTAGCAGTAGTGTTCACAGGCGGTTCTCCAGCGCTGATGCTCCATGTAGTCGTGGCGGTAGTCCTTTTCATACTCGCCCTGTTGGTGCTGATCGCAGCCGTGTTCATCCACCGGCGATCCCTGATCATAATTGCGAGCGCAGGCTTCGCGTCTATGGCTATAGCGTTCTTCTCCGGCATCGCCTTCGTCTACTCAGGGTACGCAAGCAACTCTCTGTCATATCTTATGGCAGCAGGCTTCCTTGTTGCCCTGATCATCTACGGCAATTTTGCTGGACGAGGAGAAAGAACCTCCCTGGCCGAGATATCGAAGATAACAGAGACTGAACCCCCGAAGACTGGCCGATCTCGGCCGCTAGGACTAACGCTGTTGCAATTGATTGCTGGTGGAATCGTTATCTTCGGAGGGTTCGCCCTAATCGGCTTCAATCCCGGTATTGTAAACGCGGTCCTCGGAGCCATCACCCTAGTTCTCGGGTTGCTCGCATTCCTATCAGCGTACGCGATCTGGAAAAACAAAAAGTGGTCGCTAACAATCGCACGACTCGCCAACATCGGCATTGTCCTCTTCGGCAGCGGTCAGGAATCATACACCATCGCAACTGCGACAACCGCAAACACCGTCATAGGCTCGCTCGGAGGAACTGTTATCGCCCTCGGCCTCTGCATAGGAGTAGTACTCAGTCTTCCCGGCGGAAGCAAGGCAGTATCCTCGTAATCCTGACCACGGCTAGCCAGGCACATGCGATAACCAGTCTCACCACGTGTAGGTTTGGAAGGCGAGAATCGCTCGGAAACGGTGTCGCTCTGACGCTTCTATTGTGTCGTCTGTTGGAGGGGTGTGCCTTCGACTAGCTGGGTTATTTCCTTGGCGATTCCTCGTTCCACGTGTTGCGTCCAGAGCATCTCTGGAACATCCACGGCCAAGAACAGTATAGAGATCAGCAATACTTCTACGGCGGCCACGGCGATGTTCTGCACCCATTTTCCTATACCGATGTGCACGGTAAAGTCATTGGGTTGTCCCGATATCATGATTGTGAAAGCCCGGTCTGCTAGGATGATGTCTCGGAGAATACCGGCTTTCTGTGCTTGGATTACGTTCCCGAGAGGAACCGTTCGCTGTTGCGTCTTGTAACCCTCCGACTGTAACTGCTGGTCAATTTGTTGGGCTAGCTGGTTGAGGTCCTTGTTTCTTCCCTGAAATCTCAGTATCTTTTCCGCTACCAAAGGTCGTCTGAGGAAGGCCGCCTCTCGGACTGATATACGGTTTTTCCTAGCTATCTCGAGCCTCGTACCCTTTAGGAACTAGAGAGCTACTTTCTCGATGCTGTCAGCTAGCTCGTGGTCAGGGGCTTCGACCTGATGTATTCCAGCAGGTTGCCTTTGGCTCTCTTTCCGGTAGTTCGGAGGATGACCTTCGCTGAAGGATTCGTTCTTTCGCTTGATCCTAGCGAGGGTGTTGTAAGCCTCCGTCGACATGGTCAGAGTTTTGCGAGTCATAGTAGGAGTCGGACGCTCAAGGATGGATAATACTCATGTCTATGCATCAAGGACGAACCAGATACTCTCAGCAGGATTTCTCTCTATCCTAGTCTTGGGAAGAATTCAAGGAGGTAGATTTTGAAGGTCGAAGACGGGAGAAAGGATAGGATAGTGTTCCGAATGAAACGTGCCCATTATGGGCTTTCATAGGCGATCTAGGACCGAAAGAGGCGTGACATGAGCGATAATGCCCCGAAACGCCTATAGCCTGCGAAACCGGTTTTCTACATAGGTGAAAGACAGGATGCGCAATCCGTTCCGGAGAAAATCCAAGAAGACAGAAGAAGCACCAAAACAGGCCTAGGTTAATTCCACAGGAAGGTCAGCCCTTCTTAAACAGCAAGACGGACATGGGATATGTCCGAAGGGACAATCGGGGAAACAATACGTCCCCGAAATCAAGCTTTGAGAATCCCTTTTTTGAAATCAGTTTTCTGAAACCATCATTTTGAAACCAGTTACTTGAATCCGCAACTAGAAACGAGTTACTGAAACCGGAATCGAAAAACAGTTATTGAAACGGGTTCTTGAAACCGCTCTTGAAAACGACTGCTGGAAACACCTCCTGAAAACGGTGACCGCGAATTTTCCGGGCCCCCCGGGGCCTACTCGAATCTCGCGCCGTCAACCATTACGGCCGTCCTAGGCCCTCTTCCTGACCGACTCTAGTATCTTGTCGTCTTCCGTCCTCCTTTCCGCATACTTTGCCACAGCGTATCCCAACAATATCCCCGCGTACAATCCCGCCAACGTACCGTTGAGTAGGAAGCTTACCGGTCCAATGTTCGCCTTCGCCCAAGACTGGAGAAAGAGATTATTCTCGTACTCCAGCGAAACCCACACCAGCAGTCCAAAGATCACCAGCGACTCCCCCCATATCATCCAGCGAGTCCTCTTCACCACCTGTTCCTGCCTCAGCCGATCCATATCCAGACCGTCTCCCATAACAAGACCCGCACCATCCCCGGTAATAACGCTGAAACCCGAACCAAACGCGCACGTCCGGAAGAACCTACTATCAGCCTAAACTGTAAGAGTTCACCATCTAACCAGTGGTTTAATGTCTGTGAACAGCATGAGTTCACGCTGACAGGCTCTCGCGCGCCGCGAGCCCCCAGGCTTTGTGGAGGTGGAAACACGAAGTTTGGAGAAAGAATCCGGAACATGATCACAATCGCCGCAATCACTACCATAGATTTCTTCCCTCCGCAGTCCACCTCGCCACGCTTTCCGTAGCTGCCAATCCAGCTCCCAACTATTGCAACAACGCTGGAGGATGCCCATGGACATCATAACCTGACAAATCAAGCGACCGGTGTCAACACGACAAATTTTGGCTAGGCAAGCTCGGCTGAACCGCGCCCGCCAGCCAGCTCTAGCTATCAATTTTTCGATATGTTTGTTCCTCTCCAGGTTTTTGGCGAATGCTCACGCGTAATCATCCATCGAGTGTTACGTGTCTGTACGAGAACTCCTCTCTTCATGTTGATTTTTCCGTGTAAGGAAGTTCTCTTGGATCGGTTGATTGTTCTTAGGGACAGGATTGTCGTGGATAATCTTCAGCCTAGTGCGTTCGAAGGCGAGGATCTGTTCTTGAGCCGATAGGCGAGGTCAGGACTTGGAAGACGGTGGATTTTGGGTCTATGATCTTGGTGGTGTGAGATTTAAGGCTCTGGACGCCTGTTGGTTGGGTTGGGTTTTCCTGTACTGGAACGTCTATTCATATAGTGGCTTCAGAGTCTCTCTGCGCGAGTAACAATGCAATCTCAACAGCAATCTAAGGGCGAGGTAATCGCCGAGATGCGCGGTAAAACCGACAGCTTCAGCATCAAGGACATCACTTCTAGCGGCGTCAAGATGGAGAACAACGACGTAGGCCAGATCACCGGCAAGTACCAGGCCAATTTCATGGAGACAGTCAGTATCAACATGAAAACTGACGGTACGAGCGAATGGGAAGGCAAAGGCATCCAGATGGCAGGCAAGGACATGGTCGTCGTCACTGGCCACGGCAAGGGCCGCAGGACCACTGACGGAAACGTCGCGTTCGAAGGCGAGCAAAAGTTCATGACGCAATCGCCGAGCCTATCTTGGCTCAACAACACCAAGGGCTGGATCGAGGGAACAGCCAACCAGGCCGACCAAACGTTCACCGCCAAAGTCTACGCAAAGAAGTAGAAAACGCCAGATTAATCATTCAATCTTCTCTTTTTTTTCTACGTTGAAATGGCCTGAGGCTGCGTACGTACATCACTTGTTCTATCAACCATTCTTCCTGGAAACAACGAACGCTCCTACTGAAGAAAAAGAATCCCACGTATGCTCTTTCGCCGCACTCTCTCTTTCCAGAAAAAATAAGCATGCTTTTTCTCGACCCCTATGGGTGGTCGATTTTCCCGCGCCCCGCCCTTCACGAAAAACGAAGTTCCGCAAGCCCTAGTCATTGCGCTTCCACGCTTACAGCCACCTCCTCCATCTTCCTAACCCCCTGACCAGCCCCGTCCTGCGGCCGCCTAAGAAACACAGCAACCAGTATCCCTGCATAGAACGTAGCAAGCGTCCCATTCAACAAGAACCCGAGCCCGCCCAGGTTCGCGAACGCCCACGCCTGGAAATACTGGTTGTGATTGTAATCCTCCGCCACCGCCACCAGCAATAGAAAGATCACCACGGACTGGACCCCGGCAATGATCCTCGCCCGCCTCGCCGCCCTCCGCGCCCGAAGCCCGGCAATGCTGACCGCCTCCGCCATACCCAATAACATATGATAATCCGACCTATAATCGTAGAGGAAGAGAAAAATCGCCTATTTTCAGCCCTGATCTCGATTCTGAGACATGGCTAAAATTTCGCCCATAATTCGTTCGGGAACCGGCGATGATTTCCTGACTCTCTGCCCTGCCGTCCAAGCCTGGATTGGGCCCTGAATCGCCTGTCTCGCCCAGAAACCCTGCCAGACAGCAAATTCCCTCGCCAAAAGGGGGGGTCTTAGCGACCCGACCTCGCGACGCAAGAGTGGTTCCCGGAAGCTTCTCGCCTTTCGAACGCCTGCCTTGCCCAAAGACTGTGTTAGGATCGAACACAATGTACACGCACCGCCCAAATAGTTCCAGTCAACAATTCATAGTTGGCGCAACACGGCGTTGAAAAGGAAAATCGTGCTTGCCGGGAAACATCGCTCCAATTTTTTTAGGGCTCGCACATAACCTGTTGACCCCCTTTTCCACCGCCGTGTCCCAATAACCCATATGAGAAGAGGACACAATCCGGCCTCTCCACAAAAACTTATTTTATTTCCGAAAAACAGTACTATGAAAGAACTCTAGCGGGCACGCACGAGGCTCGATGCTAGCCTTGAGACTACGACACGCCGATCGTTACTTGCTCCACTTCTTCCGGTTCTCGCTCAGCCACTCTGGAATGATCACAGCTCTCAAAAGCTCCTGGACAGTCGCGCCCCGCTGCGAAGCCTCCTTGGCAATCGTGTGATAAGTCTCGGTCTCAAGAGTCTGCATGAACTTCTTGTTATTACGCGCCAACTTCTCTTACACTACCCAAGCCCAGTAGTCCACTTGAGGATTCTTGTAAAAGTTTGGGCCTAAACGCAAGGACAACACAGGAACACCGGCTTGGTCTGGTGACAAGAATCCGAAATCAACACCAAGCCTGTGTCCCGAAAGATCCCATCCCTCCTAGGAAAGCGACTCACATCAGGAAACGGTCACATCAAGACCGAAACGCATCAAGCCAAGACACGAACCGGTTACGATTAACACGTTTCACGCAACCAGTAGACGTATCGACATTCGCCATATTGTCCGAGTTGCTGTCGCGCTGTAACTAGCCGGTATTATTCTAGGTTTCAGCGTATTCTTTATCAGCGCTATCCGAAAGCGCACGCTATGCAACGAAGAAAAATCGTAATCGCGGCTCTAAGCCTACTACTCGTAGGGCTAGCACTACCAACCGCCAACGTCAACAAGGCATACGCTTTCACCACAGGCGTCTATTCAGTCCAAATCGGCAACATCCTGACCGGTTCGAACCTCCCTAGTGGTTTGGGAGGCGGGCCTATCGCAGCGTCGGGCTCAACAATCACAGTAACCACCACAATACAGGGAAGCTCCTTTAGCTCTCCAGCCTACATAAGGAACGTCACTATCGGATACACCGCAGACTGGATGACAGCTTACCAAAACGCGAGCATCCTGACCCTGACCACTAGCCAAATTGGTTCCGAAATAATCTCAGTCACCGTACCAACAGTAAGCGCTATCAGTCCAAGCCACACCTGGAGCGTGAAGATATGGGACGGTCCAGCGACCGGTCTTGTCGGAACATGCTCAGGCGGCGATGTCGGAAACGAGCGCGCAACTGGTTGCGCTGTAATCAAGAGCGGATCCCTCACCATAGTAACCGGCGACCAATACTCGGCAGCTCAAGCGCGAAATACAGCCAAAACTACTCTCGACAACATCGGTGGTCTGAGCAACTCGGCAGCTACCGCCCAGCTAGATCAGGCAAACGCTGAGATTGCTCTCGGAGACTCCAGCTGGTCCAGCGGAGACTTCGCAGGTGCCAAAGCACACTACCAAAACGCCCAAACTGATACCAACAACGCTCTTGCAACAGCATACAACCTCAACGGCGGGTCAGAGAATGCAGGCATTGTCAGCATAATTGAATCTGGCACCGGAATCCTGCTCTTTGGCGTCGGCGGACTGCTGGCAGGATTCGGCGGCCTCATGTACCTGCGACGTAGACCAAAAGCCTAAACTCCCAATAGAGCCCGTTTTTCACACCGGGCAACCATTTTCTTTTCCGCAACAACTGGAATGAATCTTCCTGTGAATCCTCCACGCTAGACAGTGCCAAGACTCGCGTGGAGCGTCTACAGTTCAAAGGACTTTGCCGAAACCAAAACAGTTACGGGAGACCTATTCCCGCCTGACCCCGAATACAGCCAACAGGACCCATATGATTCCGCACCGGGGTCCCGGACTCTCAAGACTAGTGAAAGACAACGGAGACCGCAGCCCAGAACTCAGACCAGAAGCTACTTCGGAGAATCGATCTACCCACTTTCATCGCTGGACTAGTCGCCGGCTTCCTCGCCCTCAGCAACGAACCCTGGTGGACCCTCACAAGCCCGACCAACAGCCATGTATTGTCGATCCAGGTCTCCCCGTTCTATCTTCAGATCGCAGCGACGGGGGTCTCTACAACGACTCCGCTCGCCTCCATAATAGGCGCGCTCACCCGCATTCTCCTAATCCTATGCTCTCTAGCTCTAGTCGCATCGTCTCTTCGCCCAACAGTCTGGTGGCGTCCCCTCGCCACATGGCTCACTCTCGCAAGCCTCACCGAACTCTTCTTCAGCCTATTCCTCTTTGTTCACACAGGTCAGACAGCACTACTCACAGCGTATGGCACGAACCCCCCTACAAGCGGAACCATATCGTATCCTGCAAGAATCGTGGGAACCGATCTCAACACATACCTCAATCCTTCGGTCGCAGCAACATTCAACCTCGACTTCTACCTCGGACTACTAAGCCTCACGATCGTCGGTGCAAATACACTCCTCAAGATGATTCAGGAGCGAGGACTATCAGCCGCAGCGATCCCCGGCGTCAAAGAACTCTTCCTCTCACCCCCATACAGGCACGTCTGGCTATCCACAGGCGACAGAGATCTAAACCCTCTAAGTCAGGACCCTGAAAACACGACAGACGACCAGCTACTCGACTCGTTCGGAAGGATCTATCGCGCCGTCCAGCCTGGCGGAATAATCAGCATCATCCTCCCCCAATGGGCGTCTACTGTTAGCGACCGGTTCCAGAAGCTCCTTGGGTGGACGGGATTCGCTATCGAGGATGTGGGAACAATCTATCGGGCTCCGGGCAAGCCGGAGACGCAATTGCGATTCAGAAAACCCCTCGCCTCTCTGGAATCCGCCGTCCAAGAGCCTGAGACGATGTCTGTGCTCGCTCAGGCCATTGGTGCTGAATCCTCTTTTCCCGAAATTCCTCCGCAGCTGACTATCACTTCTCCAACAGACTGGGCTCCGAGCAAGATGAGTAAACAAGAGAGAGCCATGCTGAGGTCAGCCGTCTCAATCCTTTCGAAGCGTCGAGAGCCAGTTCCGTATCGAGAACTCCTGAACCAGGTCTACATGGAAATAGTCGAGAGGAAGATAGAGTTTGACTCAGCCAGACAGATAGAATCAACACTCCTCAAACATATTGGACGAGAGCTGGCCTTGGCCGAAGAACCCGATGGGCAGGGCATCAAAGGTGTCAAGACATGGAGTCTCGGAGAAGAAGATCTGACTCCAGAGCATGAGAGAAGCCCGTCGATTTTCAGGAAGCTTTCGTCTCATCGTCCTAAGGTGCCTCCAGTCATGCGGTTGTTGAAGAAGTGGCAGAGGAAACCGAAGCAGAAATACAAGCCTAGGGCGCATCGAGAAGAGGAATAGTCTCTTCCAGGCACTTGCTAGCTATGCAGGATGCTACCGTGGAGCGTCCACGCTAGGAACGTGTGGCTTATCGTTCGCCAGATTCCCTTAGCCGAACTGAAGTCTTAGAAAAATGAGCAATCTAAGAGTCAAAATAAGTCAGCTGACGAACAAGAAAGTTCCAGTACTTGCGCTCGCAGTCGTAGCCATGCTTGGAATGGTCGCTGGTGTCCTCGCAGCTAACCTCGCCGTAACCCCAACCACAAACACAGGTGAGATCGGCACCTACCACACAAGCACAGGCACCATGACAATAGTTGACAATGGCCTGGGAGTAGTGGCTAACTCAGGAGCTGCTTCTGCCGCCGCAACATTTCCCGCAAACGGCCTCAACAACAACGTCAACAACGCTCTCACAGGGGGAGATTGGTTCGACAAGATCACGTTTACCGATACCGCCACCGATAGCACAGCCCATACGGCAACGGTCACCATTCGCAACGGGACGGGCACAACAGGGTCTTTGGTCGTTACCACGACTTTCACCCTTACCGGGCCTAGCGCTTCGAGCACTGGCACCATCACCGCGTACGTTGACACCGGTCTCACATCGCTAACCTCTCCAGTCACAGTGTACGTCACCATAAGTTAGACCAGTTTACTCCAAACCGGATTTCCGGGAGCCATCCCGGAAGCCCTGATTTTTTTCTTCCGAGTAAGTCGGGCAGTCCAACCGTGGATTACTCATGAAATCTGCGGTAATAAAGTCCGTTCCGAGCGAACTCGCCCATTATCAGCCCTAATTCCAAATCTAAGCCCGCAATTCTAGAACATGATCTCCCACGCTGATTCCTAGGGGAATACACGGGGATCGAAAAGGCCAGACAAGCCGATAGCATGCCAGTCTCAAGGAAACAAGCGCAAATCAGATTCCGACAAGGAACGGGTCTTGAAAAAATTGACCCACTTTGTAATTTTTGGCCTGCGACACAAGACCGGTCTTTGGGACCCGATGTGATTGAAATCGCCCATTTCCACCCCTGATCACGAATCTAAAACATGTACCGTTGCTCGCCCAAAAATCGTTCGGGAACTTCCCTAGACTTCCCGTTGTTTGGACTTTTCACTTAAGCCCGGATTGGGCCCTGAAGCGGCCGTCGCCCCCATTATCCATGCCGGACAGAAAATTCCCTCGCCAAAAAGGGAGGGGGGGGTCTAAGCGACTCGACCTCGCGACACAAGTAGGAGCCATGGCCTGCGCGTTACCTCGGATCCCTGAGCGTCTCCCATCCATTGAGCAGAACTGTTACCCACATGTGATGGCCAAAGAGACTCAAAACTCAAACAGGCTCCGAAAATACACAAGAAGAGGCGCGATCATGAACGGTGCGTCCAGGATCTGCAATTGGCTCCGCCGAACCTTCACTTGGTATGTCTCCGGCAAAATCGTGCTTGCCTTCATAGTGATAGCCGTTTCGGCCGCATCCATTGTTGTCACCCCGACCACCTACCAAGCCGAGGTTGGCGGCGAGTTGAACGTCACAGACCGTCTTGTTGCTGTCGACAAGGGTTTTTCCATCGCTAGTTCCGGTGCGGCCGCTGCAGGGACATCTTGCAGTAGCCCAACCTTATTTGGAGTTGGCACCGTTGCAAACAACGCGATCACAGCCCAGCACATTGTCTACGATGTTGCAGTAAACGAAACTCTCACCGTGACCATTAACACTTGCTACAAAGCAACCTTTGTCGTAACTCCAAACGGCGGATCCGCGACAACATATGGTCCTGTCTACATGAACAGTACAGTTTCGATTCTCACAACGTTTCGAATAGATTGTAAGTTCGACATAGGATCAAGTGTTGTCCCATCTTCACCGTACTCGTTCCAGCTGACTATTCAGTGACCTGTACATCGGTTCTGAGTTATACCCAATAGGTTCCCTGAAAGTCTCCAGCCCGCTTATTCACGGATCTTCGTAAGTTTAGCTGGCCGGGCAGGTGAGTCGATGTATCCGGTCTTCTCGGTTTTCAGCCAAAGCTTTCGTCCGAGAACGAGGACAGAGATTAGGCCCACGAAGTTTGCGATTGAGAGTAGGGTCGCATATGGGTAGGTTGCCAGAATCAGAGTGAGGTATGATGCTATGCCAGTTTTCGCCTGGGCGACGACGACTGTTAGAAGTGTTCCGAAGTAGAAGATGTTCAATGCTCCCATCACAACTAGGAGAGGCAGGAGTTCCGCGACCGGTATACCGATATGGCCTATGCCCAGCGCGAGAAGGGCCCAGCCTACGAAGGCGAGAATTGCCATTATGGGGCTCATCATTAGCACCTCCATATCAAATGCCTTCAAAGGGGACATGGACCTCCACGCGTCCCAGTGCTTCAATCCTGTCTGAATATTGCCTCCGCTCCACCTGATGCGTTGCTTCAGCAAGCT
>VBBT01000138.1 GCA_005881695.1 Candidatus Bathyarchaeota archaeon
CAACAGGCGCGTGAGTGGGGCCTCCCACCCGTTGCGCCTCGAACAAATCCCGGAGTCGGGGGGCAAAAATGGAAACTCGAAATAGATTAGGTCAGACTCGCGTCACGACGATAGAACTTGCGCTGACTTCCACTCTCGCTGCAGTCTACATTGTTTCCGCTTTCTTCGCACTTACCCCGTTCATCGGTGGTCCTGGATTCATAACGCTTGAAATCGTGATGCTCCCGATCATAGCCTTTCTGCTGAGACCAGTTCTTGCGACGGCCGCTACCCTCGTGGGTAGCCTTGGGTCAGCATTCATACAGACAAGTCTCTTTCACGTCTTCGGGTTGCCAGGACTTTTGATCCCACTACTCGCCGTCGCACTGGGGAGCATAGCCTTCCACTACGAATGGGGACCAATTGCTCCGTGGGCATATGTTCTAGCAGGGGCTGTTTACTACATTATCTTCTCGAAAGGAGGAACGCTCTTCTGGTTGACACCATACACCTTAGTGATAATCTCACTACCGGCCGCATTAAGAGCCAAAGACCCCTATCGGACAGGGCTACTTGCCCTCTACACGGCAATGTCTGAACAAGTAAGCTTGAACGTCTTCAGCGTATCGCTTCTCAACCTCACGGGAGACTTCTGGATTGGCGTTACACCCCTGATGTTCCTTGAGCGCACGGTAGCAACTCTTGGAGCCTTTGCGGTCATCGTCGCCCTTAAATCCCAACTCGGAACAAGACTCGAACGAGGACACGTCCTGAGGGAGGTGAAGTAGAAGGCATGTGCGTTACAGCAGTAGTGAAGTGTTGGCACTGTGGAGAATGGTTCGCCAAACAAGCTAACCGTGGAGAGTTCGAAAACTGCCCGTTTTGCGGAAAAGGCTTCGAACAACTAGGCGTTGAGGCCCAGCGGGCTGTGAAGGCGACTCTGGCTCCCTTCTTCGAAGTGCCCCAGCTCAAAGAGAGACCGATAGGAGCCTAATTCTGCGAGTCTAAGATTCCCCGAAACCGCCCATTTTTTTCCGAGGGCTTCGACTATCTTTGTGCGAGTTATTAAGAAAAAGGGGGTTCGGTCGCTCTCGCAGCGACCGATTGCATGGGCTTGTATTAGAGCGCTGCTACGAGGTCGTCGACGAAGTTATCGGCGATGGGGGTTCCGAAGCCGGTGGTAAGATCCCACCCAACCGTAGTGGGCATTCCCGGGATGCCTGTTCCGAGCTCGCTATTGTCAGCTAGGGTGGTGACTCCTGCTCCTGTCCCGAATGTCAGGGGTACTATGTCGTTGAAGTCTCGAGATGGCAGTTTGTAGAGCAGCGGGTTGAGGTAGCCTACTGGACCCTTGTTCTTGCTGGCGGCCAGTTGGTTCGTCAGGGCGACTAGTCCAGCGAGCTGGGGTGAGGAGGCGCTGGTCCCACCGATGATGTGCCATCCGACGCGGGCGCCTGCAAAGCTGGTGAAAGTTAGGACTCCTCCGTTGACGGCGGCGTTCCATGAAAGGTCCGGTAGTCCACGGCTGCCTTGCAGGAGGCTGGATGAAATTCCAGACTGGAAGCTGGGAGTCGAGAAGATTGTGCTCCGGCCGCCACCGGTGGCGATCCCGGCCCAGTCTTCCTTCCACACGGCTTCCGTACGCCCTGTGCCCGTGTTAAAGTTGAGGTAAGTGGCGGCGCAGGTGTTGAAGGAGGCGCCTGAAGCGAGACAGCTGTTGAACGTGTCAGTGGTAACTGTCGGGTCCCACTTCCAGTCGGACTGGAGCCAGGTTCCCCCGGCCGACGTGACCAGCGGGTCGGCGGAGGGCCATTGAACTGTGGGGAACGGAAGCAGGGGTCCTGCGGAGACTCCGGCCGCCCTTTCAATATTGGCGGTGCCTGAGTCGCCACTGGACGCGAACACGGTCACATGGTTGGCTAGGGCTTGCTGGTAGACTTGGTTAAACATAGAGATCTGAGTAGTGGCCGCGCTACAAGTTGTCGACAGCACCGAGCCACCGCAGAACGACTGTTCGGTGACTGCGAAGCTCTGGCTCATGACCGAACCGGGGAACTGGGAGATAGCCATTGCTTCACCCTTGAACATGCTGGGAAATCCTTGGACGCCTTCAGTCTCAGCAGGGTTCGCTTCGACCAGAACTAGCTTCGCGTCTGGAGCGATCGCGTGAGACCATTGAAGGTCGAGGCTTGTCTCGAAAGCCCAGCCGACCTGAATGCCCATCTGAGCGTTGTTGAATGCCGGGGTTCCGTCAGGGTTGATTACGGTGAGGTCAGGTGCCGGGAGGCCGAAGGTAGTGCTGAAGAACTGCAGATCCTGTAGCGCTGTGGGGCTGCCGTACGAGTCGACTATGATTATCGTCTGCCCTTTACCGGTTATTCCCTGTTGGTGTAGCCTTGCGACATTGTACGCTGTGTAAATGTCGTTAGGTGTGTAGCAGTGGAGGAAGGCTGAGGTGTGGATCGGAGTCGGCGAAGTGCAAGCGGGGTTGGTGACCGTAAATCCCGCAGGGTCGTCGGGGGCGACGGAGACGAGCGGAACGAATTGGAACCCGACACTCGTGGCTAGCGTGAGGGCTGGGAGGGCAATTGTCATTGTTGCAAAGATGATGATGGTTGTTAGTAGCAGTGACTTGATGGTTCTTGCTGGAGAAAGCGATGTATTTGACAAGATTTCATCTTCAAGCCCGGTCTATCTGGTACTACACTAATAAGGTGTTTGGGGATTCAACTAACCCAGCTTCACTTGTTTGCCCTCGGAGGGCTTGAGGTCAGACACGCGGACACCGACGAGCCTGACCTTTCTTCGGTCTTTCTCGAATTCGCGAAAGAGCAGGACGACGTAATCTCGGATAACGCCAAGATCATCAACGTAGCCAGTGTGGGTCTTATCGCGAGTAAGTGTCACGAACCCCTCAAACCGGACTTTGATGCTTACGGTACGGTAGAGCAGGCGCTCGCCGAGAAGCCTGTCATGAACCTCGTGGCTCAATGATTCAAGGGCATCCCGGACCATCGTCTTGTTCTGAATGTCCTTTTCGAAAGTCTGTTCAACACTGATTGATTTCCGGAGCCCTCTTTCTTCCACAGGTGTCTCCTCGATCCCGTTGGCGATAGCCCAAAGCCACACGCCACCTTTTCCAAACCAGTCCGTGAGCTTCTTCGCCTCAACCCCTCGCAACTGGCCAATAGACTCGATTCCCTTCTCATGGAGAAATTCGGTAGTTTTCTTGCCTACGCCACTGATCTTATTCACTGGTAACGGTTCGAGAAATTTGTCCACCTCTTGAGGTTGAACAAGGGTGAGCCCATCTGGCTTCTGCATGTCCGAGGCCATCTTTGAGATAGACTTACTAGGCGAGATCCCGACACTAACGGTGAGGCCTTCTCGTTCTCTCAAGGCTTCTTTCAGTTTAGAAGCTAGAAGTTTCGCATCATCGTAAGTCTTGCATCTCGTGCTGACGTCCATGTAAGCCTCATCGATGCTGGTCTGCTCGAAAATATCCGCAAAGCCACGCATGATATTCATCACTCTTTCCGAGGTTTCACCATAGAGCTCAAAGTCTGGTGGCACATAGATGCCTTGAGGGCATAGCTTCCAGGCCATGCTAATCGGCATCCCGGATCGAACGCCAAACTTCCGCGCCTCATATGAGCAAGACGTGACAACGCCACGCCCTTTGCCATTCTTCGGGTCCGCGCCCACG
>VBBT01000139.1 GCA_005881695.1 Candidatus Bathyarchaeota archaeon
AGCATCCCAGGCTTCGTAGAAGCATCTACGGTACCCGGACAGTTCGACATAGTCGCACTCTGGCAAGCACGAACCTCTGAAGACATTGTGAAGACTTCCGTTGAGAGAGTTAGTAACCTCGAAGGCATCTTCAAGAGCGAGACACTTCTCGCTTATGCACCGTTCTTCAAAGCGTAATCATCCAAAATATAGCTCCGTCAACCTCCCCCCTTTTTTGGGTATCCCGAATAGACGCCTGAATAGCACCGAGTAACGATCAATAGTTTGACGATTACCTGAGAGCGATCTCGAATTCACGATCGAGTGATTCGAGGAGAGCGCGGTTCCCCCAGGAACTTTTTCCCGGACACTTGGGCGGAACTCGCAAGGCGAGTTTCCTCGGGAACCCAAGAGTCGTATTCTACTTTTTGTGTTTCCCTGACCAGAACCGTCTTTGCCTACGACTGCGTCTGCAGGTAGAGAAAGAGTCATACAGATGTCCCCTGATGGTCTCGCCTGGGGAGCTAGAATGGCCGGCCACCATCCTGTCGGGCATGGAAAGTCTGCACCCGATACACCCGCAGGTTGGGTTGATTATTGGACAGACTACTATAACAGGAGTCGTCAGCTGAAAAAGGCCAGCCAGGAGAGCTGGAACGCTGCTCGGGAGGTGTGGAAGAGAAAGCTTGTCCAAGCCAGGAGAATACGCTGTCAGAAGTGCGTCGCGATCGTCAAGCTCTGGCTCAGAACCTACGGGTACGGACCTGAAATAAGCGTCCTGAGAGAGAACATATCCCAACGCGGGAAGACAAGAAGAACAAGCTTCTAAAACGCCTCACTTTCTTGCGCGTTTCTCGTTCTCAGCAATCCGCGCCTTGACCAGCTTCGTCACGAGCGCGGCGGGGAGAGGCTTGTCAGGCATGAAATGGATCGTGGCACCACTAACATCGTAACCCTTCAGCTCGCCATCTCGCGCGTGCCAGCTTAGGAAGCATGCTGGAACTCATGACATAGAACGAACAAAGGTTCCTCGCTACGCCAAGGCCCACCAAGGGACCTTGGTACTTGAAGATTGGAATCCGGTAGCTATGACCTCGGTTGTCCCAGGTTCTGCGGCCTTGATGATCTTGCGAAGCTTTTCGAGCGCGAGCCGTACATCTTCTGGCGCGATCTTGAGGGTAGTGTTGACGCTCGTGGCTGGCGCGTTCTTCATCGCGGGCATGGCTTCCAGGACCGGTTTTTCCGGCAGACTTAAATGACTTCGAGCATCGTAAATGTATCAAACATCTAAAATATCTCATCGAGGGTCACTTTTCACGACCCCAGAGAAAACGGGAAAATAGGTGTAAAACCAAAAAATGTCTTCGATAAAAGTGATGGTAGCGTTCGGACAGCAGACCTTCGACCTTCTGGACAGTGAGGCGAAGGAGCGGGGAGTAACCGTTCAGGAGCTACTGCGCGCGGTCATCATACCAGACTGGTTCAGAACACACGGCGAACTCTTGACCAAGATTACCATGCCTGAGGCTAGGAGAGTAATACAGCCCTTGACGAAACCGGAGCCGAGTCTCGATCAGGGCTCCAAGTTCCACTCCAACCGGCTATACTTAGTCTGATACAACTCCTCCGCCAACACAACCTCCTCGTTCATCAACACGCCAGACTCCACCCGGACCCCATAACAACTCTCAATCCCACCCACAATCGCATCCCGCACCTCCCTAGTTGAAACATCATGTCCCAGTTCATCACGCACAGTCGTGACCCGCTTCTGCACGCTAGCAATATGCCTATCCTCCAGCTTCGCCCGCGGGACATTCAAGACCTTTCCGAGAATACTCAAATCCGAACCGACAAGGATACAGCCGTGATGGAATACCGCGTTCCACCGAATGCTACCCGCAGCCCCAGACACTTTCTTCCCGTCAACCTGGATATCGTTGATGGGCTCAAACTTGGCCTTCACACCCAGCTTTCGCAAACCCTCCACCGCACCCTCAGATAATCTCCGGAACACCGATTGTAAATTCCCAACCGGGACTAACCTGTGCCCCTTCGGCAACGATATTGCATAGTTCAGATTCCCACTGTCATGGTAGACCGCTCCGCCGCCGGTAAACCTCCTGACAATCTCGGTCCCGGTCTCCGTGCACGCGTCCATGTTCACCTCTAGCTTTGCGGACTGGAAGCAACCGATAACGATCGTGTTGGAGTTGTGCCAGAACCGGACCGTGCTGGGAGATTTTCCCTCCCCGACCATCCGGGGTATCGCCTCCTCCACAGCCAGGTTCATGAACGGGTTATCCCGATACTCCACGTCAACCAGCCGCCATGTTTCCAGGGGCTAGATCGTCTCCTTCGCTGAGAGTATTGCTTTCACAAAATCATCAGAGGAAACTCCTAGCCCCTGCGCTCCTGTCCCGCGGAAGAACCGGTCTACCAGGAGGCGAAGCTCCGCCTCTCGCAATGGAGCATCCTCCAGCATCTTCTCAAGCTTCCCCAAGCTCTCCTCGGGAACAAGGAAGAAATCGCCTGTAATCTTGATCGACCGGATCAGACCCTGTTCCTCCTTCAACCGAACCCTGACTAGCTTCCCGCCCGGGGCCTTGTAGTCCGCGGACCTCAGCCTTTCCGATTTCGTCGCGATCATGATGAGTTCAGTAGTTATATCCAGCTGCTTCTCTTGAACATGTAGACGAATCCGAGCGATATGATGATCATCGCAAGGATCATCACGTAGAATCCGAGCGGGTCGCCGCTTCCAGGTTGGAAGAAGCCTGCGGAGAAGTTCATTCCATAGATGCCTGCGAGGAGCGTGAGTGGAAGAAATATCGTCGCGACAAGCGTAAGCACCTTGATTGTATTGTCTGTCGACGCGGAGTGCAGGCTGATGTAGAGGTCGCGGACATCACTAGTCCTATCTCTATCATTATCGATCGTCTCCAACAGCTGGAAAGAATGGTCGTAGACGTCTCTGAAGCTTCTGAGACTCGTATCATCAACGAACGGCACCGCGCCGCGCATCACCATCCCAAGCATATCCCTCGTCGGCGTGAGAGACCGCCGGAGCGTCATCAACCGCTTACGCACCCCTCCTATCGTCGTTATGATTGCGACAATATTCTCCATTCTCTTTACACGTGTTTTGAACGTTGTAATCGCTTGCTTGTCGATCTCCTCAAGCCGATTCTCCACCTCGTCCAAGATAGGATAATACGCATCGACCGCAAAATCGAGAAAGATGTAGAAAAGTAGGTCCGGCGACGGGCTTGCTGCGAGAGGAGACAGGCCTCTTGCCCTTATCCTCGATTCCACCGCGTGTATCAGCTCTGAATCGGCCGAGTGAATGGTGATGATCCAGTTTTTCTGGAAGAAGACAAAGAGCTCGACTATCTCGCTTCCATGACCCTTCGCCACTGGCACGTGGATGACCGCGAACACGTTCTTCCCATAATCCTCCATCTTCGGCCGCTGGTTCCTGTGGATCACATCCTCTACCGCATAATCGTCGAGGCCGAACCTCTGCTTCAGATCAGCCAGCTCCTGGTCCGTCGGGCTCTCCGCGTCAACCCAGAGCATCTCGCCCGGACCAACCTGCTCGGGAAA
>VBBT01000140.1 GCA_005881695.1 Candidatus Bathyarchaeota archaeon
CGACCATTTCTTGGACCCGTGCTCGATCTTCGAGCCAGCGGGAGTTGAGCTATTATAAACGTTTGAGTTAGAGAGTAATTTTGCCCCTATTCCTTCCTCTTCCACAGATAATCGGCGTATTCTTCGAGAATCTTCCGGTTTCTCAACCGTTTTACCTTCCGCAACGACGCCTTTGCCTCAATCGCATAATCTCTCGCGCGTTTCCGTGCAAATTCTAGAGAGCCGGTTCTTCTCAGAAGCTGAAGAACTTCTCTATTGCTGTGTTTGTTGTTCGAGTTCAACACGTCCGAGTTATGGTTGGGACGAGGAGCCTCATGAAGACAGTGGGAAGTCACAATGTTCGGTCCTTTCAGCAGTTGTTCCCCTGAACCGTTGTGGAAGTCTAGTACGTCATCTTGAATCTGGAAAGCCATTCCGCCTGACCTTCCGAATTTCTGCATGCTGACAAGATCCTTTCCATCTACTCCGGCAATTGCGGCTCCGATACCTGCGGCGCTTCCGAACAAAGAGGCTGTCTTCAAATCAGCAATCGCGATACACTCGCTTACGCTCGCATTCAAGTCGGAAATTATGTCTAGAAGTTCTCCCCTACTCACGTCCACCAAGGTCGAGCCGATCATCCTCATGACCTCCTGGTTCTTGTAGTTCGATAAGAGCTGAACACCTTTGGATGCAAGGAATAGTCCGGAAGTCAAGGCTTTCTCGTTGCTGAACGCCATATGAACAGAGGGAGCCCCTCTACGAACCTGATCCTTATCGATAAGATCATCGAAAACCAGGGTAGCCGCGTGGATAATCTCGAGCGCTGCAGCAGCATCAAGCGCCTCATTAGGGTCTCCTCCGAACGCCTTCGTTGAAAGAACAACCAACAACGGTCTGCAGCGTTTCCCGCCAGTCTTGAACATATACTTGATAATCTGATTCGCCTCTTCTCGATCGAAATTTGTCTCAAGAGTGTTGTCAATTTTTTCCTGAATCGGACCCCGCCAACTCTTGAAAACCGGAGGAAAGGCACTCATTCAACTATCATCTTATCGAAATATCGGATAGCGGTTGTCCACGCCCATATTTAATCGGTTGCGACGCACAAATCCAGTGCTTGATTATCGGTATGTAGATGCCTGAAACAACCTTTATACCAAAAGCAACAGTGACCACCGTCGTTCAAGTGAAAAAGATGGAAGCTACACCAAAACCCACGGAAGCCCAAGCAGCGAAACCAAAGAACCGGAATATGATATTGATAGGCATTGTTATTATTGTGCTGATAGTCGTCGGCGTCGGTGCCTTCGAACTCTTGAACACGGGTGGGGGCGGACCAAAAGGAACCCAAATAACGATGTTTGACAACGGGTGCAGTCCCGCAAATCCTCCCGTCTGTGGGTTTAAGGACGCAAACGGAAGTAATAGTACGAACATTACCTCTGGCAACGGTGTATATTGGACCAACAACGGAAAACTGCCACACACGGCCACGAGCTGCGACTCAACAAACGCTGCTACATATAGCTACACATGTCCCCAAAGTAATGGATCGCTTCAAAGCTTCGACCTCTCCGCCCCGACTCAAGGCTCCTCTACCAATTCGGTCACTTTGACCGCAAAAGGAACCTACTACTACTTTTGTCGGGTCCACCCCTTCATGCATGGCGCGGTAGTCGTCCAGTAAAACCGTCTTCCAGCGTCTCGATAGCCCGCATTTTTTGGGATCCCTTCACGTACCCTGTTTCAGTAACTGCGCAGTCTGTTGGCCTAGCTTCGCTGTGGCAGACGTTCGTTCGGCAATTCACAATTGAGGTCCGAAATCCTTGAGAGACTCTTTGCAGTCCAAAGAAGTGAAATGACTAGCATTGGAACGGATGCAGCGATGAAATAGCCTTGATATGAAGCGAGTAGAGTGACGAACGCGATTCCCGATCCTCCAAGAGTCGTCGCCAGTAACCCTTGCGCGCACGAAGGGCATACGGAAAAGATTCCCAAGAAACTACCTGCGGTAGTAAGCAGTGTGCCGTTTCCTCTCACGGTTCTGGTTCTGAAGGCTAGCACTGCCGCATTTGCATTGATCCCAACCAGCCAAGATACCGTCAACAGTAGAACGAGGCCGAGCGGAGTCAGAACGATTCCGACACTATTCGAGAGATATACGACCTGCTGAGGCATCTGGCCTATGGACCCGCAGCAAACCGCAACCGTGGTTGATGGAATCGCAACATTATACAGAGCGGAGAAGCTTTGCGCGGGTTGAAAGACTAGAATACCGGAGAGACTCGATAAGAGGATTCCGTAAGTTATGCCCGAAACTGATCTGAGGGTTCTCGAGGATCTGTCACGGGTAATGAATTGGAGTTTAGCTAGCCAAGAACTTGTTGATCGTTCTTCCCGACCCTTGGAGAGGGAGTCAATGAGATTCAGGACACCGGAAGAAGTTAGGGCCGTACCGATTAGCAAAATAGCGAAACATGAAAACACCATCAGCTCCAATATTCCCGGCAAAGCACCACCATTCGTGTAAACTGTCGCGGTAGCACTTGGAAGGGCCACGAACCCGAGGGCGATGAGAGCGACGCCAAGTAGGAGAGATTTTGTCGAAGAGACCATGAATCCGTTTCCCTAGTTAGCCGCTATTCACTCTTAATGCCCATGGAGCTGTAGGAAACTGAGGCTCATTAGAAGAGATGCGATGACAAGTCCGATGATGACCCAGGACGACAAGGATCGCGGTTCGTACTTGAGATGTTGATAGAACATTGCGATAAGTATCGCCTTCATTCCAGCCAGTCCAAGAAGAATGCTCACGTAGAAGCTGTACGGTATTGTCGCTTGGAGGGTTGCCAAGTTGAATTCGATGTCAGTCCCGCCCACTAGTATGGCAAACACGAGAAGGTAGAGGTATGTTGTGTTCAATTCAATTACCTATATCAGATAGAAGAGCGGGAAGAGGAATACCCACACGATGTCGACGAAGTGCCAGTATAATCCGAAGTGTTCTATCGCATGATAGTCGCCTTTGATGTAACGCCCCCTGACGGTGTTGGCTAGAAGATACACTGTCATGCACATGCCAGCGACCACATGCACACCGTGGGTGCCGGTGGTTATGAAGTATGAAGTCGCGGGTAGGCCGCTGGCAACCGAGAAGACTCCATGCGTCCCGAGCTCTATCCACTCGGTCGCTTTGATGTAGAGGAACGAAGCACCGAGCCCGAATGTTGCGAGTAATCCAGCAATCAGACCATTACGAGACCCTATCTTCGCAGATGCCAGGGCCATTATTGCGGTAAGACTGCTAGTCAACAGAACGAGAGTCATGGCGAAACCGTTTCGGATAGAAAAGAGTTCACCGACTCCGGGCCAAGTCGCAGAGTTTGTTCTCACGAAAAAGTAGGCGCCAATGAGAACTCCAAAGAAGATGACCTCAGCTCCCAGAAAAGTCCAGATTCCCAGCTTGACGTTTGGAACCTCCCGGAATGGCCAGCTTTCCACGCGACTGTCCTCGTGCACTGAAAATCTCTCGCGGCTGTAGCCGTACAGAGAGATTACGCCCAATATCGCCCCATCCGCGATAAGTGGCCAGAAGGGCTT
>VBBT01000141.1 GCA_005881695.1 Candidatus Bathyarchaeota archaeon
ATCCACTGATATTCCTCCTGATCGCACTGCTTCCAACGCTGCGAGTTGTTGTCAACCTAGTGCACGCCCTCGATAACTCATCCGGGACGAAGCACTCCACGAACAACTAACTGTACGAGCTAGCACAAGAAAGAACCCAGGGTCTTAGAAGGCTCTGGAAATCCAAAACCCCACTTTTTCGGGACCCGTTCGAATACTCGTTTCTACGTTTCTTAGGTGAGCAAACGATAAGCGTGGGTGTTCCGGAGAAATCGCTCTTGCGTCGTGAGATGCTCTGCTCTTATCCCCAACCTCTCTATGACACGGGAAATTTCCTGTGTGGCAATGACAATGGGCGAATCTTGTGATTCAGGGTGTGATCTGGGCTTTGATGGAAAAGCGCGATGCGGGAAATCAAGGCCCTTTCCCGAACAATTTGCTCGAGAACATCTAGGCACGTTCCAGATTCGAGATTGGGGCTGATAATAGGCGACTTCACATTCTTTTTACTTCCTTAATCACCGATCTCGAACACGAGGACTCTGCAAAAGTTATAGGAATTTCTTGTCGAGATGCTCTTTCTGTCTGGGTGGGATTCTGGGCTTGTTTTTTCGAGAAGGGTGTGTTATCGGCTTGTCTGGCGTTTTTCGATCCCCGTGGATTCCCCTAGGGATAAGCGTGGAATAGTATGGTCTGGAAATCGCGGGCTCGGATTTGGGATTGGGGCTTATATTGGGCGATTCTGTTGTTCCTATCTTCTACTCTAAAAGGTAGAGATATGTTAGGCCGTTCCAGAAGCGGCTGTTTGCTTGCTCGTGCACCTGCTAACCAGCAAAAAGACAACCACGACAACAACAACCGCGACAACTCCTACTGCAACAATGATCCCGACGAACACTATAGGAGAGAGAAAAGAACTGAGCAACGGACCCGGCTGAACCTGCTCCAAAGCGACAGTTACCCAGCCGGTATCAAGAGTCTTCTGAGAAGATCCTCGGGCAGCATCCAGAAAACTGCCGTCCAGATTTTGCTGGGTCAGGATGAAGGCAACGGAAGCTAGTGCTTGAACCGTTCGGCCGTATGCCTGAAAGGCCAACGCAGACAAAGCAGCGCCGTAGACGTGACCCTTTTGATCCCCAGTAGTTGCAAAGTTCTTGGAGATCGAGTTTGCGAGAAAGTCCAAGGCCTTTGATACGTGATTGTCGTCGGCAGTGTACTTCCCCGCATATCTCAGCGCCAAGAGCACCATCGCGGTCACGCTGATCCGCTCGGGTCCGAGGGCATCGGTCGAACTCTGGGAAATCGTTCTTGTCAGATTGAAGCTTCCATCAACATTCTGAAGTGACAGAAGATAGTTGAGTGCGAACGTTCGATTCTCCGAAGAGATCGGCGAGTTGGCCCAGAAGACGCCCCAAAGCGCCATCGCTGTATCGACGCTCGTTGCGACCTGTGCATAGCTGCCGTCCGGCAACTGGGCATAGTACCCAATGAAACCGCTACTCTGCTGTTGGTACGCTCCAAGCTCAGATGAAATAGATGTGAAATTGTGAAGCAACCCAATGTTGTTCGACGCACCCAGGGTGTACAACATCTCTCCCGGAATGTCTGCCTCTCCCCACGCGTAACTCGAGGAATTGTCAAGCTGGGAGGAAATCCAGGTGAAGGATTTCGCAGCCTGGAGTGAGCGCGAGTCATTCAGCCAAAGTGCAAGCGCCGCACCAGGAGTAGGGATTTGAGAAAAATCCTCGAAAGACCCGTCAGCATTCTCGTTACTCGACAACCAATGCAAAGCAGATCTTACAGCGGAAGTCTGAGATATCGCGGCAGCATTAGCGTAGTGCGTTGGAGAGACCATACTGAGGGTCAGGAGAATGATGATCCAGATCGCGGCTTTGAGCGAGTACTTTAGAGCGGGCAAAGTTACCCGCTCTGAGCTGGAACCTCCATATAAGCTCAGCGAGGCAACGCTCGAAATCAGACCCTCTCCATGGAGAATCTTGACCCAGTATCATTCGAGATTCTCAAGAACTCTCTCATCTCCATCACCGAAGAGATGGGGGTCGTCCTTCGTAAATCGAGTTTCTCTCCCAATATCAAGGAGAGGCGAGATTTCTCATGCGCTCTCTTCAATGCATCAGGACAATTGGTAGCTCAAGCGGAGCACATACCTGTCCATCTCGGCGCAATGCCCTACTCGGTACAAGCTGTTCTGAAAGAGTTCGAAGACGATTTCTTGGAAGGAGATGACATCATTCTCAACGACCCGTACCGGGGTGGGACTCATCTCCCAGACATTACGATGGTCTCGCCGATATTCTTCAAGGAAAAGTTGGTTGGGTTTGCGGTTAACCGTGCTCACCACTCTGATATTGGAGGGGTTGCGCCTGGGAGCATGTCCGCCCTATCAAGGGATGTTAATCAGGAAGGTATCCGAATTCCCCCCGTAAAACTCTGGTCAAAGGGCAAACCCAACCGGCAAATCTTGGACTTTGTGCTTTCGAACGTTCGGACGCCTGATGAGAGATTGGGAGATCTCAGAGCACAACGAGCCGCAAACCTTGTCGGCGCGAAACGCCTCGTTGAGCTGTTGAAAAAATCGAGCGTATCCACTGTCGAGTCCGGAATGAATCAATTGATCAATTACTCTGAGGAATTGATGATCAAGAGAATTCGTGAGCTGCCGAGAAAATCATCCTCTGCAATTGACTATCTCGATGACGATGGGTTTGGCACAACCGACATCCCCATCAGGGTCAAAGTTACCATTGGCCGAGAATCCATAGCGTTTGATTTCTCCGGCTCTTCAAAGCAGGTCCAGGGACCCTTGAACGCCGTGTTCAGCGTCACTCTCTCAGCCGTCTATTACGTGGTAAGATGTGTGACGGATCCTTCGATTCCAGCAAACGCGGGTTGCTTCAAACCTATTCAGGTCAAAGCACCATCTGGAACGATTGTTAACGCAGAGCCACCGGCACCAGTGGCAGGTGGAAACGTGGAAACGTCGACGCGGATCGTTGACGTGGCCCTCAAGGCCTTCTCCAGTATAATCCCAGAGAGAGTCTGTGCTGCATGTCAAGGAACGATGAACAATGTTACCATCGGAGGGGTCGACCCGCGGACAGGGAAATATTTCACCTACTATGAGACCATTGGCGGCGGGTTCGGCGCACGATACAACAAGGATGGCGTCGACGGGATTCATAGCCACATGACGAATACATTGAACACGCCTGTCGAGGCACTGGAATCTGCTTATCCTCTGAGGGTCAGGAGATACGAGCTGGTACGAGGATCCGGTGGACGAGGAAGATTTCGGGGAGGATTAGGGATAAGAAGAGAAACAGAGACGCTGGCGCAGGGGTCCACCATCTCGTTGATGGGTGAACGACAACGGCGTGGACCTTGGGGACTGATGGAGGGAAGGTCAGGATCGCCTGGTGAGTACTGCATTGTTCGAGGAAACAAGATGATGGCTCTGTCTTCCAAGACCACTTTCTCTGCAAATGCTGGAGACGTTCTGACTGTGACAACACCAGGTGGCGGCGGGTACGGCCCATCAAGCCAGAGAACGAGGGATAAGATCCGACAGGATAGAG
>VBBT01000143.1 GCA_005881695.1 Candidatus Bathyarchaeota archaeon
CCAGGTCTAATGCTACCACGGATTTCCTCGATGCCTCTATCAAGTCACGGCGTGGGCCTCCGGCTTGACCCGTTGGAAACAGACCGTGGACCCGTGGTGTCATGATCCTCTCCTTCGCCTTTTCTGGGCGGCCCATGCGTGCCCCGACAAAGATTGGCGCCTTGTTCTTTATTGGAAATCCTGCTAGCAAGCTCAGAGCTTCCAGCGAGCTTTCTCCCTTGACCTGAGTTGATGGGACTTCGAGGTTCAGAATCGTACGAAGAACCAGTGCGTCATCGTCTCGGAGCTGGATAGCACCCGCCACCATCTTGTGCGGCATTCGAGCCTGTTCCAGAATGTCCTTCAACTTCTCATCGTAGGGGAGAACGCAAGAATCGTCAAGGTAGTGGATGAGCTTCTCGCGAACATAGTACACGTCTTGGACCGTTACAAGGCTCCAGAAGTGGGTGTAAGCTGGATGCAGAGGAATTCCGAGACTCTGGGATAATCCAATTGCCTCGCTGGCTCGCGGTTTGACTGAGAACGGGTTGTTAGCGAATTCCCGCAATCGTTCCGCTGAGATACTCAGCAATTGTTGCGCTTTGTTTCTGTTTTCCGGTTCGTGGAGCTTCTCCTCCAGCAACTGAGCCCACCACGACTCGACAAACCCCGACGGAACCAGTGCTCGATTGTTTTCGAGAAATTCCCCGTATCCTACCATCAGGTCGCCGAGGAACAGTATCTTCTGAATCTTGTCCCGCAATGCCTTTGCTTCTTGAGGTGAGTCTACTCTCATTACCGAGCCATCGATGAGCTTCACGACAGGAGGCTCGATGCTATCGACCGCGTTGACGATGCCTGCCTTTCCAGGCCTCTCCAGTCTCATCTGGACGCCTACCGCGAGAAAGCCGCCGAGAATCTCCATGGTGGCTGGGTGAACGCCGACCGATGCCATGCCAGTGTTTCGGGAGCGGCCATATCGTATTCTGAAACCTCCGGCTGCTCCGGGGAATGCGAATATTGGTCGTCCGCCCACAACGTCTTCCATGAACATGAACTCTTTCGCCTCTTCTCCTTCAGATGACGAGGTCTTCATCATAGCCAGCCATCCCCAACCTTCCAATCCAAGCTTCTCAACGATCTTCAGAACCTTGGTTGATCGTCCGAGCAACCCATCATTTACTACTCGCAGTGCTCCGCCTCGGACCCTGTTGGTCTCGATTCGCATCAGGTTCCGGTTGACCGCAACCTCGACGGGGTCTGTTTCAACCCCGTTCGGCTCAACGGTTAGACGCATGATCGCGTCTTTGAGTACACTGTCCGGGTTCCGATACTGGAAACGGGCGATGGATCGTTCATAGAGGCGTAGCTCTTCGACGAATCTCATTGCCTCCTGTTCCGACGCGTGATACGGGGGAATGTTCAGTTGGCGACGAACGTAATCGGCAACGATCATCGTTAAGCCCATCTCGGTGCCGCCTGCTGATCTCATAGGCCCCGCAAAATACACTGCCAGATGCTTTGACCCATCGACATTCGTTCGGATCTTCACGTCGTGGATTCCTTGTATCGGCGCGACAGTTACCGCCTCATCCAGTACAGCTAGCGCTGTTCGAATTGCTTGTTCGGCGGCGTCTTCAGGTTCAAGGCTTCCGAAATGGTCAAGAACTATGTCCTCGCTGATCTTTAGTGCGGTTTCTTCGCGCGAAATCAGCTTACTGAGTTCGCGAATCCTCGCGGCAACCCCGACTGGTCCAACGGATTTCTCGACGCGCTCAGCCAGATCATAGGTCGTTTGTGATTCTACTTTCCATGAAGGGTCGAGTCCTTTCGACCGAGCCTCCGAGGCTATCGAGTACTGCCGGTTGTATTCTCCCTCTATTCTCTTCGCATAAACATGGTTTGGCCGGTTCTCTAGAACTTGCACAGCGGGCCTTCGACTCCTCGCCACCGTAAAAGGGTTAATTGTCAATTTCTTGTTGAGATAGCCGAAACTGTTCATAGGTCAGGTCATTACGCCGATTTCTAAGAGCGAATCTTAAGAGTCAGATGCGGATAACCTGAGATGCGACACGCGATGAGTGATCGTTCGCGAGTCGGGAACACGGGAAGACGCTCTGCTTGGGATAACAGAACATCGGCACGTCGGCTTCACGGTATTGAATATCGAATGCTCGAGGATTCGGATGACATCCACGATTTTATCAACACCGAGGTACGGAAGGAGCTGGAAGAAGATTTCGAGAGCATGGGCGAGGATCCCCGGCATGACGCTCTGCTCAACTCGCTGCCGAAGCGGAAATGGAGGTTGGAAATTGTCGGTGTTGACGAGGTCCGGATGAATCCTTTGATCGTGAACTCCGCTGACCTCAAGACCGGTCGAAAGTTCATGGAGCGATTGAGAGAACGTCGATCAGAGCTTCGTAAGGCGTTGGAGGCTGGTGGAACGGTTATCTGGCCGATAGTCCTCCTGCGTGAACAGCAGCTGCTTGTCGATGGATATTGTCGCCATTCAACCCTTCAAGAAATGAATATCCCTGAGGCATATGGCTACGTAGGACGTATCGTCGTCAAGTGAACCGATCGGTCTGAATAGGATTTGGTCGGCACATCGAAATCGAGTCGTACAACCGTGTATTTACTCAGCTAGATTTCACCCATCAAGTATTCTACCATGTTGCTCTGAAGCTTATTTGCCAGGAACCTCCATTCTATTGTCGGTTCCAGTCGTGTCCACTGCGTACACCACGGCGCTGGTCAAAGGCGAAAAGGGACAGAGGGATATGCAAAGAATTCCAATTGACACCGGTGCTTTCTTCACGATTCTGCCCTCCGAAATCCTCTTCGAGATAGGGGCATACCCCGAGAACTTGAAAGCAAGGCTCGAACTTGAACGGGGAGATTCTTTGGAAGCCTGGGTCTATTCTGTCGTCGTCGCCGCTCAGGGACGAGAGGACGTAACCCTCGCGGTCACCTTCGAAGGTGCCCAGCCAGTCTTGGGCGCAAAGTTTCTGGAAGATCTTGGCTTGGACGTCGATTCTGAATCTGGCTTATTGGAGCCATCGAGGCATCATGGCTTCGCTTTCAACTACGAACCTTAGAAAATGTCCTCTAGCACTCGTGCCAGGATCATACTGCACTGTGACTTGGACGCTTTCTATCCCTCATGCGAGATCCACCGGGACCCTTCACTGAAGGGCAAGTCACTGATCGTGGGCGCGGACCCGAAGAATGGCAAAGGGCGTGGCGTTGTCACGTCTTGCTCATATGAGGCGCGGAAGTTTGGCGTTCGATCCGGGATGCCGATTAGCATGGCCTGGAAGCTATGCCCTCAAGGCATCTATGTGCCACCAGACTTTGAGCTCTATGGTGAAACCTCGGAAAGAGTGATGAATAT
>VBBT01000144.1 GCA_005881695.1 Candidatus Bathyarchaeota archaeon
CCACAGGAGCCTGAGATGGGCCGGCAGAATCTTCTATTGACACTATGATAGTCAGAGAGAATATTAGCGAGGACGTCCCGATAACTACCGTGAAAGAGCGTAGGAAGACGCTTCCACCTAGACTGAAGCAAATTTCTGAAGGCATAACCGAAGCTCTTAGGGAAGCGAAGAAGATCAGGGAGCTAACTATCCAGGAAGAAGTCGTGGTTGAGCTTGACAAGGTGAACGAGACCTTGGAACAGGCTAAGAGACAGATTGCGATACTGCTCCAGAAGTAGAAACAGAACGGATTACGGCGAGTAACTGTGGTAGAGGTAGGTAGAATTGTCGATCTTCATAGTAGTGATCGGATCTCTTCATCTAAGTTGTTAGAGGGGGAGGCTTGTCACTCCGCTTCTCGTCTGGAAGCTTAGCCCATTCTAAGAATTCTTTGCTCGGCTTTTCATTTTCGTAGAGGCTTTGACGCTTACATTCTAGGGGCTCAGGCGTTTGGTGTAAGAGCTCGGACGCAGTTAGGAGATTGTGGCCGGCCTTCTCAGCGCATTTTCTGACTGGGTCGAGGAATTTGTTCCATCCTTCATCTCTTAGGAGATGATGGTCTATTACCACGTTTGGAACGCTGTTGAGAATCTTCTCCATGTTACGGATGGCCGTGCGAAAGAACTCGTCACTAATACGATATCCTTGCAAGTAGGTTGGCGGGCCTCCCATAACCAGCAGGCGTGGTTTCTCTCTTAGAATCAATTCAACGGTTTCTTCCACAACGGGTCCTTGAACATCGGGCGCGAACAACACCTTCTCTCTCGCCTTCTCGACAATACAAGGCAGGACCCATCCTAGCTCGGACTCGCCTTCTCCGTGAGGGACCGGGCTCGGAAACCTCAACTTGGTTCTGCCGAATCCGAAGCTCTTTTCATCAGCTGTTTCGAATTTTTCCGCCAACTTTTCCGTAGCCTGGCGAAACATCCAGCCGCGCCTTCTCTGCGCTGTGTTGATCTTTCGACGACTATCTTTGGCAAGTACGATTTTTCCCTTGTAGATTCGCTCGAACGATTCCTGACTGCTCCCCAGCCACACCGGATCCGCGAAATTCGGTGTATGGTGATCATGATGGTAGTGGGAAATCGTCACGACTGTTGCCTTGTCGGCTGCTTCCTCGATCCTTTTTCTGGCCTCGTCCCGTGCTCGGAATTCTCTTGGATGAGGCATCAATCGGAACCTCGGGCCCAGCGCGACCCCTGCGTCCAACAAGACCGTAATGTCCTTGGTCTGTACTAGAGTGCACATTGAGCGGACCCCTAGGCTCTCGAAAGCTAGAGGAGTAACATTGATTCCGGCCAAGACTCTAGCGGACTCTGGTCGTCTGTTGGGAGGGTAAGGCTTTATTCATTCGCGTCGGTTCAAACAATCTTGGGTCCGATGACTGCTCTGGCCCAACGGACATGTCCCTTGGGACTAGATGAAGTGGATCTTGAGACCTGGTGCATCCGGGCGAGAATGAGAGAGGACCCGTCCACCAAACCACGAATGCGGACCCTCAAATAACCCCCAAAACGTGGCTTTCGAAACGGACCAACGATTCCTTTGGAGAAAAGATGGCTCGTCCTATCCTCAGTTCTAACGTCTCGGGTCATCTACACCATCAACTGGTTCAACATATCTCCCGCGCTCTTCCTAATCGGCAAGGACTTCAACGTCGACCTCCCCTCTCTCGGGATTCTAACAGCCTCGTTTCTAGCGGGCGCTGGGATCTTCCAGATTCCCGCCGGGATCGCTTCTGCTCGCTGGGGTCCAAAGAAGACTTCCCAACTCGGGATGCTCGTTCTCTCACTCTCAGGCGTAGGAGAGGGATTGTCACCCAACTTTCCGGTCTTGATCATTTCCCGATTCTTACTAGGGGTCGGAGCAGCTCTATTCTTTGCGCCAGCCATCGGCATCCTAACACCCCTCTTCAAACCAGAGGAAGAAGGACTCGTACTCGGACTCTACAACGCATGTTTCAACATAGGAGGCGGTTTAGGCCTGTTTGCCTGGGTGATCGTTATCGACGCTCTCAACTGGCACGTAGGGCTGATACTTGGCGGCGTACTCGGCTTGATCTCAGTTGCAATCGGACAGATCGTAATACCAGCGGATAATACCGCGAGAAAAGAACGGAAACCAATGAGGCGTGCCTTCCAGAGCCGCAATGTCTGGATTATCGCGTTTGGGGTACTTGGACTCTGGGGCGGTATCTTTACCGCATCTCAGTTCCTCGAAGGCTACCTCAACAGGTCCCTATTGTTCCCGGCGGAGATAGCAGGACTGCTTGCCTCGTTGATCATGTTCGCGAGCATAATCGGGGGTCCAGTCGGCGGGTACTTCTCTGACCGGCTTAGGCAGCGAAAGAACTTCATTCTCATCCCGGGACTTTTCTGCTCGATAGGAATCGCCCTATTCGGCGCATCAACGGCCAACGGACTGTGGTTCCTAATTCCCGCAGTCGGCTTCCTAGACGCGATTGTATTCGCGACAATGTACGCTAGCATCAGTCAGTACCCGGAGGTAGGTCATGAATACGCACCTCTAGGGATCAGCATCATCAATTCTGTCCAGATCTTGGGAAGCTTTGGCGTGACGATAGGGTTTACACTATTTGCCGCGGCTTACGGTTTCGCGGTGGGCTGGTTCGCTTTGGGCGGGTTTGGTGTTGCCCTCATGCTCTTGATCTTCTTACTGCAAGAACCGTTCAAAGCGAACCAGCAATCAGGTTAGCTTGTACAGCTCGTCTTGTGGGACAGCTCTCAGCGCCTGTCTCTTTCCATGTTTCACTAGAAACCTACCGTTCTCGCGATGGGTCAGCCTCCCGACCTCTGTCAGCCTACCGGGAAACTTCAATAGCGCTCTCTGAACCATCCAACGCTTCGGCCCCTCGACGGCCAACAGCAGGGTACCCGAAC
>VBBT01000145.1 GCA_005881695.1 Candidatus Bathyarchaeota archaeon
ATCACAGCCAGTTCACCTGGCTCCACCACCGTAGGCTCCTCGGCCACATCGACAATAACTGTGGCCGCGGTCAATGGATTCGCCGGAAACGTCACGCTAAGCGACACCTTGCTATCAGGACTCACATGCAACACTATCACCCCGGCCACGGTTACAGGCTCGGGGACTGCTAGTCTGAGCTGTAGCTCCACTAATGCGGGCACCTACACGGTTACAGTGACCAGCACTGATGGCATAGTCGCTCACAGCGCTACCGCGGCTTTCACCTTTACAGACTTCAAAATTACCGCGAGCACCGCGTCGGTCGCCGTAAACGTGGGCGCCACGACGACCGTCACGATAACAGTCACGCCTCTCAACGGATTCATAGGAGCAGTCGAGCTCACAGCCAACCCGTCCGCAGGTCTCAACGCCACTGTGAGCCCGAGCACCATCACAGGTGGCTCGGGAACCGCGACACTCACAGTCAGATCCACAACCGCGGGCAACTACACTGTCACCGTGACTGGAACCAGCGGTTCGACCAGCCATGGGGTTACCATAAGGGTCCGGGTGGAAGACTTCAGTCTCGCCACAAACACAGCCTCGATTCGCCTCGCGGCCGGCACCTCGGGTACGGTGACCATCAACCTGGCCAGCATCAATGGTTTCACTGGTACCGTATCTCTCTCCGCGGTCTGCTCGGCCCCGGGTCCCAAGCTCAGCCTGAGTTCGAACAGTTTATCGCTCAGCCCAGGAGGACCAGGGAGTTCCATCCTGAGGGTTGGGACAACTCACAGAACGGCACCTGGAACATATACCATCACCGTAACTGCAACAAGCGGCGGCGTAACCCATACAGTCACAGTCTTACTAACGATCGCCTAGACTCATCCTCGTTATCGACGAACAGAGAGGCAGGTCACAAATCAGCCTGACTCACATACTGAATCGTGTCACTTGCCTGTTGTCGGAGTAGGTGAGTGAATCAAGGGTTGTCTCCTGTAGCGAGTAGTGAAAGCATTAGGTTATTCAGACTTCTTCGGAGTCCGCTTATCGCGGACCGGTTCCAGGAGACCGGCCCGGGCGTTATATCTGTAGTGCCTCGGTTCTCTGTCTAGGTTCTCTCGGAAATAGGATGTGCAGATTGCGCCGCCCATGGTCTCTGTCCTAATTGGTCCCTTGATGGCGATTATCGTCCCCGTTACTCAAGGCGCAGGAGGAGGTGTCATCTCACTTATCGTGATTAGTATCCCTCTTCCCGTGGGTCTCGGACGCTGGCGTACACACTCTTGTCGGAGGGAACCCAATAACTGAAGAAAAGGGTCCGTCGATTAGATTCAGTTTCCTTGATCGTCGGGCGAAAAAACTAGGAAAACTGTCTTTACCCAATCTATGCTGAAAGTAAAATTATATATACTTATGCCCTTGACCTTAGTACAGAGACTTTTACTTGACCGAAACAAAAGACGACATAGCGCAAGAACTCCGGGAAGAAATCAGGTCCCTCAAGGAGGAGATACGACACCAAGTGTCCCAAGCGCTTGAGAGTTCAGGATCTGGCTCAATCAGAGTTGATCTTCACAAGGACGATGTGGCGCAGGCCGAGCCGTCTTTCGTAGTTGTGAAGGACCTTGTCAGACAGATTCGCGAGAATGTGAAGTCAAGCCTGGCTACGCGGGGAGAGATTGCCGTCGACGAACTTGTCGAGAACATGCCCGAGACCACGGCAGCCGACCTTCTGAAGTCATTGGCGAACACTGACAGGCTAAAGATGGTCAAAATGCTGTATTCTACCAGGAAGACTTTCTCAGACTTCAAAACGGTCACTGGCCTTGAAGCGGCCTCCGTCAACAATCACCTGAAGAGCCTCCTGAACATGGGTCTAGTTTCCCACAGCGACGAGGGAGGCTACGAGCTCACCAAGCGAGGGAGACTACTCGTCAGGACTTTAGCGCTGATGAGCGAGGCTCTCGGGGGAGAACAAATTGATTGAGATAGGACGAGACTCGGGACTGTCGCTGGCAACGAGACGAATCGCCGGAACGCTGACCGGCGTTTCAGCGATCCTCGCATTGATTTGGATTATCAGAGGGCCCCTCGCAATCCAACAATACTCCCTTTCCTTACTTCTTGCCGGTTTCAGCTTGGGTTTCCTGGGCCGGGTCTTTCGAACTGAGACGATCTCGGGAGCGGGTAGAGCGCTTGTCAGCTTCCTCTGGAACCTCACCTGGGCATTTGCCGGAATCATACTGGGGATCTGGATCTTAGGCTGGGTGGCGTCCTTGCAGTCCGATGTCTTCCCAACTGCCATTTCAAGCTGGACCCCCATTTTTGTGGTTGCAGCGATCGCGGCCGGTCTAGGAGCATACGCCGGGCAAAGGCTCGGCCTGGCACGGAAGTGGCGAGCAACTCCTTTCATCGTCGCCGAGGGCAAAGGGCCGACAATGGAAGGAACCAAACTAACAGTGAAACAGGACACGGTGGGCATGCCGATCAGGCGAGAGGGACGAACCATTGGATGCGTATTGATGGGTGAGGTTTCAACCACCTTCAAGACCCCGATGGGGACGGTGAGCGCATCACTCCCGGCTCCAGTCACAACAGTAGGAATCCCATTCCAGGGGAAAACAACGACCAACGACGAGGTCGTGACGATGACTGGAAAGTCGGCAAACCAACTGCTCACAGAGACAAGTTCTCGGGGAGACGAGTTGGATGTTGGACGGATAAGGCTCCGCGATGGTTGCATGGGAGACCGATGGAAGATCGGCCCGCTCATCTTCGACTGGGACGGGGACGGCGAGCATCATCCAAAGGAAAGATGGCTGGCAAAGGGAACTGGTAACGCCTACATCACCACAAACGGTCACCGTGCGACTGCAAAATGGAACGGGAGCATCCTCTCTGTAGGGGATGGTTCGATGGAGCTCTCGGCTGGGTCAGACAGTTTCTCCTACTCTCCCGCAGAAGTGAAGACCGCATCCCCCCTTCACACGCTCCGTGTCACCGAGGACAAGATCACACTTGACATTCGCAAGTTCACACTGAAGGTCTCAGGGGACACCGTCATCCTCAGAACAGAGGAGAAGACTAACAGGACAGAGTCGAAGCTACTAGCGAATGACTTGCGATCTCTACTGACTGAGACGGCAAAGAAACAGGTGAGAGATGTGATGGAAGGAACTCCGATCGACATTGGCGAGATGCTTAACACCACGGAGGAGGCACTTGCGAAATATGATTGAGGAAGCTGCGATGATCGCCGAGTCAAAACAGGCTGAGAAGGGGCTCA
>VBBT01000142.1 GCA_005881695.1 Candidatus Bathyarchaeota archaeon
CAAGAAACGGTGCATCTGCTGCTCTCTCTTTTTGCTTGTCCAATAGTAAGCCTCGTCGATCGTTCCTTCTGACATGAGTACCGTCATTTTCCCCTGCCGTGTTCTCCCGGTACGACCTCGACGCTGTATCAGACGGATTTCGGACGGAACGGCCTCGTAGAATATGACGTGGTCCACGTCGGGGACGTGCAGTCCCTCCTCGCCTATGCTAGTTGTCACGAGTAAGTTATGACGTCCTTGTCGAAAATCGTCTAGGATATTCATCTGCTCGCTCTGCGTTAGACCCACGTCATCAGTGTCCCGGGTTGCCTGACCGACAAAGCGAACGGCGGAAACGCCATCGAGCTGGTTCAGTCTTTCGACGAGTGTTTCGACAGTATCTCTGTACTGAGTGAAGACTATGATTTTCGCATCCTTGTTCAACTTAATCTCCCCTTCGACTAGCTCTCGGAGCCTCTTTTGTTTCGGATGCTCTCTTTCCTCCATTGAGAATGCGAGCTGTCTAGCTTCGAGAATTTTCGGGTCTCTTGAGAGGCTCTTGCCTGACTTGCTGCTGGCGGTTTCGAGTTTTGCAAGGTATCTTGTGAGATTGTGCAAACCCTGCGTCTCCAGCACGTCGATTGCATGACTCAACGACATCGCTTGGGCCTGCAGAATGATTGCTCCATACAAGGCTCCGGACCCTCCTCTTCTCAGACTCTTTCGCAGTTTCTCCCCGAGCTCCAGGAGCATCCGCTTGTTCGCCCGGACACCGGTCGGTAGCTGGTGCATCGCCCTGAGCTTCTCAGTTCTTTCTTCAAGCCCGGATCGAAGAATCTTGCTGATATCCTTGAAGGCCGGAGGAAGAGGGACGCGTTCCCAGTTTATCGTCACGTCGTTGACATACTGGACTACATCCTCATCCTCTTCCGTTCTCATCTCTACGTTGATTATGGCTAGTTTGTCGCATATCTCTTGGACCCTCTCTTTTCGAGCGCTTGGCGATGCCGTTAACCCGAGTATCAACGTATTCGATGCCTGGCGCTTGTAGCTCTCAGCGACCTCAGAGTAAGCATAGTCCCGGACACACCGATGTGCCTCGTCAAAAACGACCAAACAGACACGGCTAAGCGTATACCGCTCACTCAGGACATCATTTCTAATCACTTCAGGAGTCGCAAAAACCAGTTGAGATCCCTCGAAATCCAAGACTCTAGTAGCTGGAGGAGTTTCCCCGGTAAGCACCGATAGTCTGACTTTCTTGTCCGGAAAATGTTCTCTAAAGAACTCGGCGTGTTGTAGAACCAACGGTTTCGTTGGGGCAAGCATGACTACCTTATCGTCAGAGTGTTCCGAAAGACGCTTTGCAGCTACCAATAAGGCCACTATGGTCTTGCCCAAGCCAGTGGGTAGGACGACGAGAGTGTTGGCTTTGGCGGCGGACTCTGCAATACTGCTTTGATACTCTCTTGCCTGAATGCCTAGTGGCTTGGAGACCTGCAGTTTGCCCTTGCGCCTGTTCTTCTAGGGAGAAGGCGGGAGGGGGTTTAAGGGTGTGCGCCTGATTTCTTGGATGTGTTTCCTGCCAAACGTCAGCAGTAGTAGGGATGCTGAGACCCAAGCGACGAGTGCGGCGTCCGCGAACATCGCCCGTAATGGTCTGCCGAAGTAGAGAAAGCCCAGCATGGCTAGAACTACTGCGAAGATGCTCAAAGTCTGATATCGATTTAACAATCCAAAGTCTCCCCGTCCAACTGTCCAGACCTTGTAAAGGGTCGCGAGATAGAGCGCGAGCCCGATTGCAGCCAGCGTCACTAGGGAAATTAGCGCCCAGTACGGGACCCTGAGAATTAGGAGACCTACTTCATCAGCAATCAGACCAAGCCCGGCCCCGAACACCAAGGCGGTGTCCCATCTCGTGCGGACATCTGTCGCAAAAACCATGATAGTTGACGAGGCCAGCAACAAGAGGACTCCATAGTAGAGATGATGGATATGAAATCCCTGAACCCTGATAACAGGACAAGATTGAGTACACCTCGCCTCGACGGCGACGAACAATCTCGCTACAATAACGGCCATGGTGAACCCTACAGCAGCAAAGAGGAATCCTACTGGCCCTAGCAGTGGCGCGCCCTTTGGCCGGCTCAACCTGACCTAGTCCTCACTGGTCCGCCTTCTTTAGTCTATCCCGGTCTTTTGTGATTTCTGACAGGGCTTTTAAGAAAAATCCTCATTTACAACTTTGTAACATTGACAAGAATGGAAGACCGGACCCGAGCTATTCGTACTGGTAACGAGTAAGCAGGAGGGGATGGGTTGTGGCGTGGCAAGAGTTGAGGCACAACGGTGTGGCCTTTCCGCCGCCTTACGAGCCGAGGAAACTCTCTATTCGAATCCATGGCGCCGTTGTCCAACTCTCCCTTGAAGCCGAGGAATTAGCTTACGCGTGGGGAAAGAAGAGAACCACGCCCTATATCCAAGACCCAGTCTTCCAGACAAACTTTCTCTCAGATTTTCTCAAACTTCTGCCCACCCACTTTGCAAATGCAAAGTATTCCGAGATCGATTTTACCCCGGTATACGAGTATCAAGCAAAGGAAGAGCTTCAGAAGCAGAATCCTGACTTCAAAGAGAAAATGGCCGCTCAGCGGAAACAACTTCGCCTATCGCTTAAGGAGAAGTACGGATTCGCAGAGATTGATGGAGTCAAGACTGAGGTCGCCAACTGGATGGTAGAACCTCCCAGCCTCTTCATGGGGAGAGGCAGCCATCCGATGAGGGGACGTTGGAAGCCGCGAATCCATCCCGAGGATGTTGTTCTGAACCTGTCGGAAAACGTTGAAGCTCCTAAGGGTAACTGGAAGGAGATTGTTCACGATCACGAGGCCATCTGGATCGCTCACTGGGTCGACAAGCTCAGCAACGTCCGCAAATACGTCTGGCCTAGCGATATCTCTGACCTCCGTCAAGAACGAGACAAGCTGAAGTATGATGCTGCTCGGAAACTGCAACGCCGTCTCCCGGACGTTCGACAGTTCATCGACAAGAATCTTCTATCGCCTGACCTGAAGATACGCAAGCTCGCGACGGTCTGCTATCTCATTGACAATCTAGCTATGAGGGTGGGCGACGAGAAGGAAGAAGACGAGGCAGACACGGTAGGTGCTTCAACACTCAGAGTCGAACACCTCAAGTTCCCTCCCAATGGGGTCGAGTTCGATTTTCTAGGAAAGGACAGCGTTCGCTGGCAGAAAATCCTGAAGGTCGACAGAACGAATACGCCTATTCGCAAGAATCTTCAGGAATTTTCGCAGGGAAAGAAGCCAGAGGATCTGGTCTTTGATGGAATTACCTCTCAGCACGTGAACCGTTTCCTCAACAAGGCGATGAGAGG
>VBBT01000078.1 GCA_005881695.1 Candidatus Bathyarchaeota archaeon
TATCTTTTGGAGTATAAACGCGGAGAGTTGCTGTGGAGTATAGTCTTTCCCGGCGATATGGACTTTGTAGTCGGTGCCCATCTTCCTCTTGATCTCGATAATGGTCCCTTCAGGATTCGTGGCTGCCTGTCTCTTAGCAGGCTCACCGACTATCAATTGGCCCTCTTTGGTGAAGGCAATGACCGAGGGGAACATCTTCCCCGACGCGGTTTGTCCTTCAGCACTTGGGATAACGACCGGGCGTCCGGCTTCCATTATTGCGGCAGCCGAATTCGTCGTTCCAAGGTCTATTCCTATGATCTTCTCCGTCTCAGGCTTACTCATTGTCGCCAATCTCCTCTAGAGCAGACTTCTCGGATTTAGACTCACGCTCAGCGGGATTCTCGGCTACTTTGACTATGCTGGGCCGCAGGACCTTTCCCTTCAGCGTGTACCCTTGCCGGATCTCTTCCACGATCGTTCCCTCCTCTTCGTCCGACACAACTCGAAGCGCGGCATCATGGAGATCGGGGTTGAACTTTGACCCTAGGCTCTGGATCTTTTCGACCCCCTCTTTCGAGAGGATGCTCTGTAACCGTTTATGGACCATTGCGACCCCCTCGACTATTGTCGGGTTCTCATTGCTTCCCCTGGCTTCTCTGAGTGCCAGTTCCAGCTCGTCGTTAACGACTATGAGTTCCGACAGAAGTCGCTGGTTTCCGAACTGTCTGTTGTCAGACATCTCCTTCTCCACTCTCTTCCGGTAGTTCTCGAAATCGGCCTGGAGGTACTGCAGACGCTTTAGATAATCCGCCGACTTTGCCTTCTCTTCCTCCAACTCCTCCCCGAGTGCCTTCAACATGGTTTCCGCGTTTTCTCCTTCCGGCGGTTTCTTGGAGGGCGGTTGGGCCTCTACGGTTTCGCTTGCAAGCTGTCTCTTTTTCTCGCTCACCATAATCACTTCTTCCTGCCCCTCGCCGAATTCCATCAGGCTAAGCTACAATCGATTTGGAGCGTCAGGGAAAAATTAAACCTTCTGACACGCTGATTATTGACACCGAACGATGCCTGTGAGTTATTGCTGACCGGACCCTTTTTTGGAATTTCCTGAAGTGGCGGCTCGTGTTTCTCCGAGGATGCTGGTTTGGTTACGCTTGGTTGATAGCCCACATGGAGCGTGGTAGAGTCCATTCGGAGGATCATGTTTGGGGCTATTGAGTCATCTTACCCATCCTAAGGGCAAGATATGGATCTCGCTTGACAAGGCGACTTTCCAAGAGGGAGAGGCGGTTGTGGGCAAAGTAAACATCGAAGCGGAAGAGTACATCCAATCCATCGGAGTAAAGATAGAGGCACGGGTCGTTGAAAGCTGGAACGAGATGGTCTGGGTCACCCTCAACAATCAACGGTTCCAAGAGAACCAACGTCGGACAAACAATCTCTACCAGCGCGATGTTCAAGTCACCGGGCCTACTGACTTTGGAAAGGGCCCCGCTCAAACATTCCCCTTCAGCGTCGGTATCCCTCCATGCAGAGCGACACGGGGAGGGTCCTCTGTCCAGAACCTATTGAAAGCAGTCTTGCAAACCAAGGGCAGACCCGATTTGACCAATGAAACTCAAATTGCGTTCGTTCCAGCGGGGGCATATGGTTCGATGCCAATGAATGTTGGATACGGACAAGGACCAATGCCCGCAGGCTACGGACCGAACCCCGGCTATCAGCCAAATCCGGGCTATGGAATGCCGCCTATGAACCCAGGCTACCAACCCTATGGTCAGCAAGGATACGGTGTTCCACCGCCACAACAGCAAGCGCCATCCGTGAAGGTCCGCTGCAAGTACTGCACTGGACTGATGGACGCGAATGCGACAAATTGTCCTACTTGCGGCGCCCACCAGTAGTCCGGTCTCCGTTCTAGGACGAGGACGATACCAGTAGGACACCAACGACTATCAATACAGCACCCGTTCCTGAGTAGATGTTGAATGGGTCATTGAATATTATCACTGATAGTACGACGGCAACAATCACTTCTATCGGGAGAATAATCGAAGACACCGTCGGAGACACTGTTTCGAGTCCTTTCATGAGAAAATAGTAGGCTCCGAGCGTCGCAACCACCGCTAGGAATACAACGTAGAAGACCGCTTCCCAGCCGAGGTTGACGGAAGCACCTTGGTCCAAGGGAATCGCGAACACTAGAAGAAGACTTGTCACGAGAATCATGCCTCCCGTGACAGCTCGCCCTCCCTTCTGGACAACGAGATCTTTGGAAAAGATGAAAACCAACGCTATCGTAACTGCAGTCGCGAGTATCAGCACGTCGCCTTGGAACTCGGCCCGCCCCAAGCTCACAGCTTGACCCCGGGTCACTACCAAGCTTGCTCCAAAGAATCCTGACAATACTCCGAGACCCTTCTTCGCGGGTATCTTTTCGCTTCCACGGGTCCACGATATGACTGGAATCATCAGAGCCGCTGTGCCTATGATCAGTGCGGCATCTGAGGAAGTTGTGAGATTCTGTCCTTGGAACTGTAACACATATCCAAAAGCGTTAATGAATCCGACAACCCAGATGGGTCTTGTCCGGAGAAGGGTCCAGTCAACCCATCCCCTTCGACGAAGAAACAATAGAACCAGAACAGAGGCTATTGAAAATCGAAGAGCGACAAAGAGGTCTGCAGGAAGGAGACCAAGTCCGAGCTTGATTAGGGGTACGCTTGTACCAAATAGTATCCCGGAAAGAACAGTTGCCAAGATTCCAGTTCTAGGAGCCGATTTCTTACCCTTCTGGATGGGTGAGACGTTATGCTCTGACTTTAGAGTATAATGTCGTCTTGAGAAGGACGAGTATTTTGGAATTCAGCTAGGCTTATCTTCTGGTAGGACCCTAATTCCAGCACGATATGAGCGCTACAAGTCTCTTGGAGAGGGAACAGGTCGAGTGTGCGTACTGCAAGGACTCCAAACCGGCTTCGGAGACGACTTGGTTCATGGCTGAACCAGGCGAGAAGTCGGTACGGTTGTGCGACTTCTGCTACGAAGAAGCAAGGAAACAGCTGCGCCTCCTCCGGATCGTCCGAAACCGCGGAGACTACCCCATAGAAGCCGCATCCTAGCGAAGATAACAACTCTTCAACATCTGACCTGCATGTTTCCAGCAGCGTAGCTTGCAGTCGAAGTCTTCAGCCAGTCCTCCACAAAGGGTTATTGCCTTTCTAATCCCTCAAGTGTTGATCGCTAAAGTTGTCATCCAACGATAGGGTCGTCGTCCTCGGTTGTGGAATGGGAGGCCTCGCAGTGTCAAGCCTCTTGGCCGAGAGGGCGCCCTCCGCGTCGATTACGATTGTGGAACAAAAGAAAATCTTCGAATTCCCGCCTTCCTTCCCATTGCTGGCGATGGGTCGCCGCGAACCGGGAAAAGTCCGGCGGGTCCTTTCGATCCCCAAGAAACGGAAGGTCCGGCTGATCAACGATAGGGTCAGTTCGATTCAGACGTCTTCGAAGACGGTTAAGACGGAGTCAGAACGGTTGCATTATGACCACCTAGTCATCTCGATGGGCGTCGACTATTCGCCCGGTGATGTCCCCGGTCTGGAGAAATACGCTCACCAATTTTACGATTTCGAATCGGCAATGAAGCTGCGCGATGCTCTTGAGACTCTTGAAAACGGAAAGCTGCTAATTGGAATATCGCGATTGCCTATCAAGTGTCCGGTCGCGCCGTATGGTTTGGCATTGCTCTTGCAGGATCACTTTGCAAGAGCGAAGAAGAATGTCGCGGTGGAGTTTTTCAGTCCGGAGCCTCATCCGGCTCCGGCTGCCGGTCCTGTTATCGGTAAACAGGTGGAGAGGCTTCTAGCGTCAAAGGGAATAGCGTTTCACCCAAAAGTCAAGCTTTCCAAGGTGGAAAAGGACAAGGTGGTCTTTGAGGGAAAGACGGAGATCCCAAACGATCTGCTGATCGTTGTTCCGCCTCACAAGTGTCCGAGCGTCGTCGTCGAGGCCGGCTTGACAGATTCGTCCGGCTGGGTTCCTGTGAGCCCCCAAACCTTGGCTACCAGGTTTGAAAAGGTGTACGCGATTGGGGATGTAACCGCTATCGAGACGCCTCATGCACACGTCCCGTTTTTGCCGAAGTCAGGATCCTTCGCGCTCGGTCAAGCTGAAGTTGTCGCAAACAATATTGCAATGTCGATCACAGGGAAAGGGGAACGAAAGATCTGGGATGGAACCGGATCATGTTTTCTCGAAGTTAACAGGGGAGAAAGCGCGATGCTTCGGGGACAATTTCTCTCGAACCCTCCAAGGCTAGAATTCCACCCGGCCCGCCGAAAATGGCAGGTGGAAAAGACGAAGCTTGAGGAATACTGGATGACCCGCCGGTTCTGATAGGCGATGGCTCCCGGGGAAAAATCGCCCGGAATCAGCTCTGATATCGAATCTGGGACCCCTTCCCTACACTGCCCGAGAAATCATTCTTGACATGGCGATAAAACCGCACTTTTCGCCTCAGAATCTAAGCCCAGAGTGCACTTTGACCCGCACGTCTCACCCGGAAACCCTGCCGGACAGCAAATCCCCTCGTCGAAAAAGGGGGGTATGTTTCAAGCATCTCATGACGCAAGAGCGGGAGAAACGGAGGACACCGAACGTACCCACTGAGAACAATGAGCGTGTTCCCGTGGCTATTCGCTTTCAACCCTGCAGTCGACAGTGAACAATTGCCGGAAAAGCGGTCTCGGTCAGCCTGACAGGGTGTCTGTGGGCTCGGTTTCAGACGAGCTCTTAACCGCTTTCCGCCATTCTTTCGCCTTATCCCCAAGTCTGTGGAGCAACCTGTCTTCTTCGCGTGTGAGAAGTTCGCCCTTGCCTATCTTATTCCTCAGCGCAGATATTGTCATCTCGTCCTCCTCTATCGGGTATCCTGACTCTTCGATAGAATGGAGAAGCGACCTAGCCTCGTCATCCTTCGTACCTGCAGCCCGTCTCTCTGCTGTTCCAGTATCAACAGTCACTTTGCCTGGCTCGGTTGAGACCGGCTTGAAAGCGAGAATGTCGGTGATAGCGCCTGTACGTTCCGACGAGTTCTTGAGAAATGGCACTACCTTCGTCCCGAACGATACTCGATCAGAATCGTCCACATCAAGCAGGTGCACTATTCCACCCTTGACCCCGTCAAATTTCACAAGGCCAACGGTGATGGGAAATTCCGTGTCGACACCGGACCTGTCCTTATTGACCGAAGTAAAGCTGTAGACATATCCGGTCTTGTCGATTGGGAACTGGTCCTTCATCTCAATGAAGCAACTTGGACAGTACATTCTAGCCGGAATGTACGTGCTCTTACACTTGGAACATTTCGAGACCAGAAAGCGACCGTTGTCCCGGAGCTCACGTCGAAACTCCTCCCCGGCAACCCCTGCAGTATAGTGGAATTCCAGAGGTATGCTATCTGTCCAGTGGCGAGCTTGACCCGGTTGTGCGAGTTTCTCTAAGATCGGCATATCCTACTCCTCTCCGATCGGTTTGAAGTAGCGGATGTCTGTGATTGCGCCTTGCCGCTCGCTCGATGATTTCCATACGGCTTTGACTTTCATGCCTACTTTGATCTTTGAAGGCTCAACTTCTCCCAAGTTGTGGAGGATACCCATTCCAGGAGTCGCGCCATCGAGATCGACAACCGCGACGAGTATGGGTGTTTTCAATCGTCTCGCATCCGTGCCCACGTGCGAGATCGAGTAAGTGTTCACCGTCCCCGTGTCTTTGATCTGGACCCATTCGTCGGTGGGCCGAAAGCATTGCTCGCAATACATTCTCGGAGGTACAAGAATCCGTTCGCAATTCATACACTTCCTTGCGATTATCCTTCCCTCTTTCAGTTCGGCCAAGAACCGGCTGATCGCAACCCCCGCAGCCCAGCTGTACTTGGGCTCAAACTTGTAGACAACATCAAGGTACTTTCCCTCCTTCACATCTTCTGGCGTAATTTCGTGCCCTGGATAGCTTGTGATTTTCTGGGACAAATTTCATCTTCTCCAATTAGGACCTCATTACCGCGACCGTTCCTACCTGCATAAGATCGCCCCAGGCCTGAGCGAGACCCGTCCGGGCATCCTTCTTCACCTGTCTCTTGCCCGCTTCTCCCCGAAGCTGCCAGAAGACCTCGCAGATCTTCATCATACCCGCAGCCGCGATAGGATTACCAACTCCTAACAGTCCGCCTGAGGGACAGACTGGCAGATCGCCGTCTCGCTGCGTTACCCCGTCAACGGCCATCTTGGGTGCTTCTCCCTTGCCGGCTAGCTGCAACCCTTCCATGTGATGAAGTTCTTTGTAGTCGAATGGGTCGTAGACTTCTGCGATATCGATCTCTTTCTTCGGCTTCTTGATCCCGGCCATCTTGTAGGCCATCCAGGCAGCCTTCTCAACATACTCTGGATAGGCCAAGTCACGATTCGTCCAGTGCGTTGTATCAAGAGTCCATCCTACACCGTCGAGCCAGACAGGCTGGTCTGTTAGTCTCTTCGCAATCTTCTCGGAGGCAAGTACCACCGCTGCAGCACCGTCGCTAGGAGGGCTCACGTCCAATCTTTTAACAGGCCAGCAGATGGGCTCGGAGTTCATGACGTCGTCGACAGTTATCTTGGCGCCCAGTTGCGCGCAAGGATGATCGACAGCGTTTCCCTTGTTCTTCACTGCGACGCTTGCGATGTCCTCCTCCTTGATTCCGTACTTGTGCATGTATCGTCTCATCTCCAGCGAAAAAATCCACAACAGCGTTGTGCCCAGAGGCCTCTCTAAGATCTGATCGAATATACTCCAGAAAGCATACTGAGGATGGGGATGCAAAGGCGACATTTTCTCTTCGGCAACGCAGAGACAAGTATCGTACAATCCCGACGCAACGTTCCACCATCCGCCGATAGGCGTGAAGACGCCAGTCCCGCCTCCTACGTAGACTCGCTGGTTGGGCTTGCCTATCCCACCCATCCCGTCCAGGAGGTACTCTCCTTTCATGTGAATGCCATCGAAAGCGTCAGGTGCTGAGCCAGATACCACCGATTGGATGTCTTTCAATTCCAGCCCTGCAGAGTCGAGGGCCATTCTTGTTGCTTCGAAGGACAGCTCTTTCGGGCTTTCTAGCATTCGGCGCCGGAATAGTGTCATACCTGCCCCGACTATTGCTACTCGATTTTTCATTTCGCAGATTCCTCCTAATTTCCCAATACCGCTACCGCTCCAGTAGCAGTTGGTATTCCTCTCCAGCTCTGAACGACAGCTTTCTTTGCTCTTGGAATCTGTAGGCGTCCTGCTTGTCCTCGGAGCTGTAGAACTGCTTCGAGCATTTTGTGAAGACCAGTCGCCTCTAAGAGGTGCCCAACTCCAAGGGATCCACCCGACGCGTTAACAGGCAATTGACCGTCTCTATCAAAAGTGCCTGACTCGACCATTTTGCCCGCTTTACCCTTAGCGGCAAGTTTGAGGGCCTCGAGGCTCTGAAGCTCCTTGTAGGAATAGGTATCATCCACCTCAGCGAGGTCAAAGAAGGTCGCAGGGTTCCGCACGCCCGCCATCTTGTACGCGCGAGATGCTGACTGTTCCGCGTACGCGGCCTTCGCCAAGTCTCGATCCTCTATCCAGGGCGTATCAGAACTCCAACCGATACCGTTTATCCACACGGTATGGTCGCCGAGTTTCTTGGCTTTCCGGGCCGAGGCTAGCACGAAAACAATGCTTCCGTCGATAGTCTTGCTCGATTCCAATTCGGTAAGTGGCGAGGATGCTACGTTGGAGTTGAGCACCGCGTCCTTGTCAAGATTCGCTCCGTGGACTCCGCGCGAGTTCAGGAGCGCGTTTTTCTTGTTCTTAACGGCAACTTGCGCGCAGTAATCTCTCTTTGTCGCAGTCTCTTTCAGGTAACGGGCCATTTCGAGCCCGGCCACAAATCTCGGGTCTGCGTTAACATGGTGATCATAGATCGGGTCGAGGGCGAAGCTTGAGATCTCGTCAGGATTCAGAACATCTGAGATCTTGCTGTGAGACTCCACAACCGCAACGTCTGCTATTCCGGACATGATGTGCATACAAGCTGTTGCCAGTCCTACAATTCCGTCGGATGATATGGTGCACAATGGCTTGAGTACAGCCCCCAGCTGGTCGGGCATGTACTCGTCGGTTATGCTAATTCCTTCCCAGAAGTCCTCGGTGCAACAAATGAAGCTCTGAACGTCTTTTCGAGGGTCTACCCCAGCATCCTCGTAGGCTCGACTCGCAGCTTCAAACATTAATTCCCGGGTTGAGAGACCGGGGGTCATCGAGTCGAAGCCTGAATATCCGACGCCCACTATCGCGATTCGTAGAGGCAAGAAGCTATCGGAAGCGACGGCGTTAGCGCGTTTACTATAAGACTTCCGCGAAAACGATTGCTCACTACGGTGGTGGAGGCGGGGCCGATGATGAAACAGGCAATTGCGGTGGGAGCGGAGGTTGTGGAGACCTGGATCTAGGTGTTCCACACGTGGCGCAGAAGAATTCTGCTGGACCAAGAGGCTTTCCACACGCTCCACAGTAGGCTGTAGGGATGGTGACGGGAAACGACGGGGTAATTGGTAGGGCTGCCCGGCGAGCTTGTTCTCTCCTCAAAGCCATGACTACGACTGCGATGGCGACTGCGATTGGTGGCATGATTACTGTGAGAAGTTCAGCGATACTGAAAACAGGGATCGAGAGGTTTACAGGTCCTACCACGCTCGTCTTGAAAACAGACTGCACCCCATAAGGCACTGTGACGCGAAGGTTGTAGTTGCCGGGCGGTAGTTGTGCGAGAGTTGCATTTCCTTCCGAATCCGTCTTTAGAGTTTCATTGGTCGAGTCGGGGAGGTAGGTGAGAACGGTGGCCCCCGTGACCGGAAGAGAGTAGAATCGACCGACTACACGGACGGGAATCGAGAAGACATTTCCCTGGATTGTCTGGCTTGATGCCGAGCTAGAGACGAGAGAACCATTCACGACGTTGACGCCGTGCCAGTACGCATAGTTGATTTTGTAGGTGTTGGATCGGGTGATGTTCTGGGACTGGTAACTGGTATAGTATAGTACGTTGCCGTTGCTTTGGTCCTGTAGCGAGATCCAATCAGGTGTGAAAGGATTTCCACTATGGTCGATGAAGTTGAAAGTAAGCTGAGTGGGGTTCAGAACGGAAGTCGGCCAAAGGGTTGTGGAAGAGGCCGGTTGGCGAATGTTGCTCCCTGCGAGGAAATCGCTATCGTGGCCTTCGACCTCCCAAACGCCGTACGGGTTAGGCAAGCCTGTCTGACTGCTGTAACCATAACAGCAGTGGCTCACCCCCTTAGTCATTGGATGCCAGGGGCCTGCCTGGCGGATTTCTAGATCTCTGAACTCGGCAGGGCCGATTATGTCTTTGTTGTCCGTGGCTTGGGCTACTTCTGCGATTCCCGCTGGAGCTTGGTTGCCTGAACTAGTTGCTCCGGCTCCAAGATAGTTCTTGGCCGAGGGCAGAGGTGATTTTCCGATCAGATTGCCGTCCATGTAGAAAGACCAAACACCGTTTCCTGTGTGGACCATTGAGTACGTGTGCCATGATCCGATAGGGCCGGCTGATCCTTCAGGGCCAATTACGGGAGGACAGTCACAGTTTGGGGTGTAAAAGGTTTCGAAGAACCATGCGCAACAGTAGGTTTGGCCAGTGGTGCTCAGTCCATTGAGATATCCTACTTGGACGAACCCACCGGTGGAAAGTAGAGTACCTACCCAGTAGGAGTGTGCGTCGTTCCGAACCTGGTCGTAGACCGTTCTGACTGTAATATTAGCGCCGTCAACATTGTAACTACTGCTGTCACCTATTGCTCCGATCTGGAACCAATAGTAGCCTCCAAGAGCATAGGTGGTTTGGAGTGGTCCTTGTCTAATCGGCTGGGGAATGAGGCCCGAGCCGGAATTAACTGTCAACGAGTTATGGCTGAGAACGATGAATGACTGAAGGCTCAATATGACTGTGAGGATCACCAGGGCAATCCTAAAGGTCCTTGTCCTCAACGCCTATGCGCCTTCACTTGCAGAGTTGGAGGCGTTCCGATTTTAGGAGTATGGAACTCTCCTCTGTTCCTCGCGATCAATATTTGGTTGTTGCTAAGGTATAAACCGGAGCTTCCAAAAAAGGAGTTTCCTAGAGGTTAGTCGCGTGGGTTTCTTCGGGAACGAGCAGAAAGAGCTTATCCGGATGATGTATGGCTCCAGCTCAGAGGACCATCTTCTCCTTCTAGACTCTCTCGGAGATTTCATCGAGAAGGAGATTGCGCCCACCGCTCGAGAGATCGATGTGAATGCGCAGTTTCCACGTGAGAACATTACCAAGATGTTTGAGCAAGGCTTCACGAGTATGGGTTTTCCCAGAGAGTACGGGGGACTTGAGCTTCCCTGGCCGGTCTACGTTGCGGCGATGGAGATGGTCGGCAAGGCGTGTGCCAGTACTGCCCTCTCACTTGCGATTCATGGAACCTGCTGCGAAGGAGTACGTCAGTTCAGTAATCCCGAACAGAAGAAGCAGTTCCTTCCCGCCATGGTCAACGGAAAGTCCTTTGCTGCGTTTTCTCTGACCGAGCCCGGTGCTGGGTCGGACGCGCGAAATATGCAGACGCAGGCCCGATTGGAGGGTAACGAATGGATAGTTAACGGGACGAAGATGTTTACTACAAACGGCGGCTACTGCGACTTGTATTTTCTCTTCGCCAAGACCGCTAAGGGGCCTTCGGCATTTTTGGTGGACTCGAAGAAAGCGAAGTCGAGCAAGGACATCGAGAAGCTTGGCGTGAGAGGATCAGTGACCTCCGAGGTGGTCTTCGAAAACGCAAAGGTTCCGAAAGAGAACCTTGTGGGAACCGAGGGGAAGGGATTCGAGTATGCTAAGAGAATGCTCTGGGGTGGCCGGGTGACCATTGGAGCCCTAACAACCGGAATTGCCCAAGCGGCCTTCGAAAAGGCAGTGAAGTACAGCAAGGAGAGGACAGCGTTTGGAAAAACATTATCCGAGTTCGAGATCACTCAGGCGAAGCTCGCTGACATGTTGACGATGATTAATGCGTCGCGAATGATGGTCTACCGTGCAGCACATTTGAAGAGTCAGGGAAAGCCGTTCGAATCAGAAGCCGCACAAGGTAAGCTACTGGCGACGGAGAGCGCACTCAAGGTGTGCGATGAGGCAATTCAGATCTACGGGGGATACGGGTACGCAGACGAATTTGATGTTCATCGCCACTGGAGGGACGCGAGACTGATGACTGTGGGCGAGGGGACCTCGGAGATCATGAGGCTGATCATTTCGAAGAACATACTCCACCCCTCATAGGGTCATAGATTCTTCTGATAGAGGCTAGCTGTCCAACCGGCCGCTTCAGTGTCTCTAACATGGACGAATCCGGCTTTCTCGTAGTAATTACGGATCGTCTTGTTGCTGGCGAGGCAGTCGAGACGCAAGTATCTCTTGCCTTCCTTTCTGGCCTTGGCCTCAGCCCATTGGAGCATTCGGAGTCCGAGGCGTTTCCCGCCGTAAGAGCGCTTAATGGCGAGCTTGTGGACATACCCACTGTCTAGTGGAAGATCGCCCCAGAACTCTTTATCGCTCCATCGAAGCGTGATTGTCCCGACGGTCCCTTCTATGTCCTTCACGATGTAGACGTAGCCGCACTCAATATTGTTCTTGATGGTCTGGCGGAAAGTAGGGCTGGGCCGCCACTGAGTCTCGAGTCCCTTCGAGGATATCCATCGAGAGGCTTCCTCCAGAATTTCGAGAACCCTATCAAGATCGCCTTGTTGGGCTCGGATTATTCTGACGTCGGACCCGAGGTTGACCAAACAGTTGGCCTTGGCTCCAACTCTTGTCTTCGTAAGATTTGGACATTGCCAGCTCTTCGCCTGGCTCAAGAAGCATCTTCCTGGGACTCGTGCTTAGAGAGACCGGAGTTTTGTTACCGGATTCCCATCGTCAGGGTTAGACATTGGCTATCACTTAGCCCAGCCAACGGCCCTAGCGACCCAACCATGAAAGCCAAACACAAAGCCAAGGCGAAGACGAAATCGAAATCTAAGACAAGAGCCAAACCCAAGACGAAACGAACAACCCGGGCAAGCGCGTTCACGAGACCGACCTCGATTACAACGCCAAACCTGAGCCCCGATTTCAAAACCTGTGAAGAGATCGAAGTGGGAGATATCGGCGGCTTCGGAATCACTAGCGAGGAAAGAATGGAACGGGAGACCCGTTGCGCCCAGCGTGCAACACAATTCTGCACCAGCTGTGCCAAGAACCTATGCAATACTCACTTCGACCTACTTCACAAAGACCATGACAATCCCGTTCGCCACGATTCCGGGCCAAGCCCAGTTCAATTGTAGACGACTCGTGGGACAGCGCGTCCCATCTTCTCCTTTTTTCGCGACCTTAACTTGCACCTTCATGTTTCAAGCTAAATCGGGGAAATAAAGCGTGGATTCTGCCCGAATCTCCTTCGTTAGGACCAGAATCGCTTGAATAGCCATGGTTTCCAGTTTGTCTCCCGCGTCCTTTTGATATAGGAGAAATAGAGCTTCGATTGGCAAAGATGGTTAGTTTCGCCGAATTTTGGGTCGGGCTTGAGTGTACGGATTGTTTTCGACGCCTTTTTGGGAACGGAAGCTTATTACTCGGTCCGACCAACCGGCCCTCAACCATTACGTACATTTCCGGAACAAAAGTTGGAAACCAGCCGATGAGAACACTTATTGTTGGAGCGGGACGAATCGGAATGCACCTCATCGGATACCTATCTTCGAGCGATGAGAATCAGCTTACGGTTATCGAGAAGGTGGGAGAACGATGCAAGGATGTCTCCGACAAGTACGATGCTATCATACTAAACGAGGACGGGTCTAAGCTAGATATTCTGAAAAAAGCTGACGCCTATCAGGCTGACCTATTGCTCGCCGCCACCGACGACGACCGGGTAAACCTTGTCACTACGAGAGCTGCAAAGAAGGAGTTCGGCATCCCTCGGGTTATTGCTGTTGCGAACAGCCCAAAGAACAAGACACGGCTTATGCAAGCAGGCGCCGATGTGGTAATCTGCCCTGTGGATCTGGCCCTTCGCGACTTTGAGAACGTCCTCTCGAAGGATCACTCTATTACACTCATGTACCGTTCTGCCGAAAACCTGCGGGTGGCAGAAGCCGTTATCCCATTGAACGCGTCGCTCATAGGCAAGAAAATTCACGAGATACAGTTGCCTGAGAAGTGTAGGGTTGGTCTCGTCTGTCGGGACAACGGTTTCATCTTCCCCGAACCCGAGCTTGAGCTGAAATCGGGCGACAAGGTCTTGCTCCTAGGCGACGCGTCATCGGTGGCACGAACCGTGGAACTCTTAAGATCGAGCGAATCAGCTTAGCTCGATCATAACGAAGGTCTCGCCGGGCTACTATGGCTATTCCAACAATTTACGACCTTTTGACAAGCAGCTTTGCCATCAGCCTCCTCCAAGTCGTCGTCACTCTTCTCTTCACCTTCCTAGTCGTCCGTTTTTACCGGAGCATCATACAGAGAGCCGCGGGATCCGTTCCTTCGGGGCTAGTAGCCAGCCTTCAGCAGATCGGGTCTTGGGCAATCTGGATCCTCGGAATAATCATCGTCCTCAGCCAGCTCCCCTTTGCGATCAACGTGCTCCTTCTCATACTGTTCCTTGGAGGTGTTGCGATAATCGTCGCTTACAGGAATATTCTCACCGATATGGCCGCGTCCCAGTTCATCTCCACCTACCAATCCTTCAAAGTCGGAGAGTGGATAGCGGTTCAGGACTATTATGGAAGAGTCATTGAGAGAAACCTGATACAGACGAAGATCCTGACTCCAGACAATGAGATCGTTATTGTCCCGAATTCTACTTTGTTGAAGAGGTCGGTTGTAAACAGGAGCCGGTCTGGTGGCTTGCGGGTCCAGATTCCGGTGACCGTCGACAGCAAGTTTGACCTGAAAAACGTGGAGAAGAAGCTGCTGGAGATCGGCGAGGAGATGAAGACCGACCTCGTGCCCGATGCTCCTCCCCAAGTAAGGGTCACGCAGGTTACGTCCCAGCAAGCCCACCTCGTCCTCATGCTCCGGATAACCAACCCCGCCAAGCGCGACCAGCTCATCTCAGATGTTCAAGAGAAATTCTACGAACTCCTCCCTGAACTCGACGCTCGAAAGTAGCCCTAGAACGTCAAGCCATATTAGCGCGCGAATTCGGGAACCCGGTTCTACAGCTCACGAAATCGTAGAGGAAACCCTTCCTTGACCCAGCCCCCCGAGAAGCCCGCCCGACGAAGGGGACTGAAGAGAACCATCGGAATCGGCGGATTGTTCTCCATTGGTTATGCTGATGTTGGAGCCGGGATCTATCTCGCGCTGAGCCTGGTTGCCCTGCACGCAGGCTATGCGACCCCAATTGCGATCGGAATAGCAGCTATCGCATATTTCCTCACAGGGCTTACGTATGCAGAGCTATCCTCAACCTACCCGACTGCCGGAGGGTCTGCAGCCTTTGGACGAGCAGCTTTCGGAGACACCGTAAGCTTTCTCGCAGGGTGGATGCTCTGCCTAGACTACGTCGTTACTGCTGCAATCTTCTCCATACCGGCTATTGGATACCTATCCTATTTCACTCCCCTTCTCAAAGAGCCAATCTGGCTGGGTACTGGAGCGATCATCCTCCTTGCCAGTCTACTTCTCCTAAACGTAATTGGAATCAAGGAATCCGCGAATTTCACCTTTGGACTTAGTATTCTGAGCCTGCTCAGCGAGATCGCCCTCATAATCCTCGGACTCGCACTTGTGATCCCTAATGGTGCCCTCTTCCGCTGGCCTCAGACATTCAACCTCGGCACTATGCCCACATGGTCACAGCTAATTCAGGGAATAACCCTAGCTATGGTGTCCTATCTTGGAATAGAAGCGTTGGCCCAAGCAGCCGAGGAAACGAAGATTGCGGGAAAGACTATTCCTCGGGCAACGATGTTGACTCTCGTAATTGTGATCGCACTCTATCTAGCGATTTCCCTAGTTGCGGTCAATGTGGTTCCGCCCACAATTCTGTCAAGTACGTGGAAGAATGATCCCCTCTCGGGGGTTGCAAGTAATCTTCCTGGAACCGGTGTACTCATCACAGGGTGGATAGCGCTATTGGGAAGTGCCATCAGCATTATTGGGGCGAACGCTGGGATCATCGGGTCTTCGCGAACCCTCTTCGCGCTCTCCCGCTACAGGCTGCTTCCTAGACGATTCGGTCAGATTCATCCCAAGTTCAGAACCCCTCACATTGCCGTGATGACATTTGGCATTGGAAGCATACTTTTGGTCGTATTCAGTACCTTCGTCTATCTAACTGGTGGCGAGGACCCTCTGGTCCTGCTGGGAAGCCTCTACAACGTAGGAGCTCTTGTTGCATATGTTTCCGCGCACGCGAGTCTTATTGTCACTCGCAACACGGACAAGCCGAGGTTCAGACCGTTCCGAGTACCGTTAACGCTTCGTTTCAAGAGGAAATCCGGAATGCTAGAACTTCCTCTCTTGCCGCTGCTTGGATTGCTCGCCACCAGTGCGATATGGGTGGCCGTGATTGTAACCCATGAGCTAGGCAGAGAACTAGGCATTGTTTGGGTCGTGATGGGAATGGGGTTATACATCTACTTCAGACGAAAGAATCGCCTGCCTCTCCGTGGACGGGCGCCTCCTGAGCCAAGGGAAACGTCGAGCCCCGGGAAAGGAGAAGGACCTATTCTGCCTGCTTGAGTCTCTTCTCTATGAAGTCTACCTGTTTTGTAAGGAATTTCTTGTATGTTCTGAGAAGCTTCGCCTGCTGAGGCTTGGTCTGCTTGTCGATCGTGGTCATGGTCCGACGGAAGGTCTCCACAGTCTCCTCTAATCCAGCTGACACCTTTGGACCGGTGTCTTGCACAAACTTTTCAGTTGAAGTTTTCAGGGTCTTGCTTGCGACAACTAGATCCTTGCTCAATTGTTGGAGATCTTTTCGCATTGCTTCGAGGGCTTCCTTGGCCTCGCGGCGAACTTCGTCTCGCATGTTCTTCTTTTCTGACATCTCTAACCTCTGAGATGAGTCATCTGAAGATAAAGCTTCGAATTTGAACGGTTTCATCTGAATTCATATTAGACTCGTGACTCGACTGGCGAAGGCATGAAAGGGGTCCGGGACAAGGTCTACTCAGCGTGGAAAGCGGGCAAGCCTCCTAGCCCCGCCATCGGGACGCTGGGGATCAGAGTTCGGAGCATAGCGGAGAGCCGAGCGGTTCTGGAAATGGACGTTGACGAACACCTGCATAATTTGTCTGGAACAATGCATGGAGGAGTTATGGTGGATATTGCTGATGCGGCAATGGGGATCGCGGTGGCCTCGACGCTGAAGTCGGACGAGGACATGACTACAATCGAGTTGAAGATGAATTTCATGCGCCCTCACATCAAAGGACGATTAGTTGCGGAAGGAACGATTGCAAAAAGAGGCCGACGCATCACGTTTACCGAAGCAGTCCTGACAAATGTGAAGAAAGAGGTTGTTGCCAAATGCAGCGGTACGTGGCTCATAATGTCCGCGTAGCTTGACTCTGTCATGTCGTCCAAGCGCCCTGTTGAACTCGGTAGAGAAGCGAGGCTCTTCCTCCTCTTTCTCTCGGAAATCAACCTTGTGACGGGTGCCCTGTTCTTTGTCTATCCAAACTTGGTCATTGACCTCTGGCCCTGGCCAGTGAAAGCTTTAGCGATGCGGTTCATCGGCGCAATCTTTCTTGCGATCACCTTCGGCTGCTGGTCTGCGCTTAGAGCTAAAATCTGGCAAAGAGCGAAGATTCTCGCGCTGGTCGGGGGAGCATTCTTCGGAATCACATCGATCGTCTCGACCGTCCTTGCCGCATCGCAAGGCGGCGGATACGGGATCTCGGCGTGGACGGGATATTTCCTAGCTGCAAGTCTAGGGAATTTCTACCTGTTGTATCGTTATCGTTGGTCCCGGAGGCCTCAGGATAGGTTGGGTGGGGGCCCATCCTGGACGGTCGCTCGTTGGTTCTTTCGGATCCAAACCATTGTTGTTGGGGGGTTTGGCTCTATGATGCTCTTGTTGCCGGATGTCGCCCAGCACCAGTTCTGGCCTTGGCTGGTAGCAACTCCTACCTTGCAAATGTTCGCGGGTCTCTTCTTGGCCACGTGTCTCGCAACTGGTTGGGCCTCCGTGCAGACGGATATTGGTAGGATCAGAGTTCTACTGCCGCTGGACGTGATCTTTCCAAGCCTTGCACTGCTGGCTGTGGGGATCCACTGGGACGTAATTTCAAGCCAAAGCCCCAGCGCCCTAGTAACTGGCGTATGGGTCTTCATCTACGCCTTCGTAGCGGTAGGATCTTCTTACCTCTACTTCTCCTCTAGAAAATAACAGTGATGTAATTTGCAAGATTAACTGATGCTAGGAAATGTGACTTGATCCCAAGTAGGGGCTTCAAAACAAGACACTCTTGATACTTCGTTGTGGAGAGTCGAGTGGGATGGCGCTCTCCTGTTCAAACTCTTGAACTAAATATCGCGGTCTCCATTGTTTCAACAGTTGGAAAAATGGTATCGCAAGTACCGTTGCTTACGCTAGCACGACTCTTGGTCCTGATCGGCGGCGTCGTCCTCTTGATCGGGGGAATATTGCAGGCTATTGACATTGGAGGCCTGACGGATTTCAACACCAACTTGGCCCGCTTGGGAAGTCTCACCGGCATCGTCGTGGGAATCCTCGTAGGAATCCTAGCACTAGTTGGATCGAGAGAAGTCGCCAACCCTGCATGGAGCCTCATCCTCCTAATACTCGGCTTATTCGTTGGAAGCCTCGGCGGCATACTAGTCTTTATCGGGGGCCTAATCGGCCTTGTAGCCCACTACGTGAAGATCTAACGAAAAGATAAGGTGGAAACACGGTGATCTGTTGGAAATAGAAGTATACAACTGCGGTTGCAAGGTTCGCATCTACGAAGTAGAGTTCGGAGAATCGAAGAACGACCTTACAAAACGCCCCAGCCTTATCTCAGACTACAGCCCTTGTTCCAAGCATAGACATTCTCGAAGGATTCCGCCTGAAGAGGCGCGTCTCCTAAAGGTCCGAGGCGAACATGAGGCTTTTCTGAACGAGTAAGGACCGACTACGATTAAAGATTCGCTCTCATTGTTCAGCAGAGAACTCAGACCTTAGTTCTTCTTCCTATGTCGAAGATAGAGGGCTCCGAGTAGAACCGATGCTGAAACGGCACCGAACGCAATTGGGTTAGAAACTACTAGCTGAACGCCTATCTGAACTTCGGGGCTCTCCGTAACCCCTTTCAAGTACGGTATTTCGTAGGCTCCCGTAACATATCCGTATAGCCACACGGCGAGAAATCCCCCCAGAAAGACGACAAGCGCACCGCGAGCGGAGCCTCTCTTTCGGGTCCCAAGCGTAACTGCGGTCTGGTTAGAGTCCTGGAACTGAGCGGACTCCTCTATCTCAGATGCTTCTTCCGCGGGTCCTTGTTCAGGATGCGCATGTTTTGTCAGACTGTTCAGAATATCATCTCTTGTAACGTTGGCCGCACGAGGCGTAGAGGATGTTTCAGGTTGCTTGCTCTGGCCGGAAAAACTGAATAGGTGCCTCGGCCTCGGGGGTTTCTTCGAATCCGACCCCAAATGTACCTGTCCCCTATTTGTTATCTAGGCTTCGCTTTGATTTGGGTGTAGACGTACTGTCGTGCCTCGGGCTTCGGACAGGCGTAATCTGTCGCTTCACGTCACCTTCGGCGATTCGCTTTGGACTCCCACTTTCCGAGAAATTGACGGTTCAAAGCCTCCTTCGCATTCTGTTCAATAGTGAAGAACATGAAACCCGTTAAATCCATGGTCAGTGAGGCGTGGTCACGGTAATGTCCAAACCTGCCTCCGTCAACTTTCCCAGGATCAACCTGATCTCCATCCTAGCTGGAGCTCTCGCGCTTGCCAGCGTCTTTCTCTCGTGGTGGGGAATAGACGCATCTGGCTTCGGTTCCGTTGTATCTCCCCGCTGGACCCTCTGGAACGGGCCCTCAATGGATAGCATCTTCAGAGGTTCAGCGCAAGCCTATCCCACCTTGACTTCAACAAGCCCGATAATCGGAGCCTTAGTAGTAATCTCCGCTCTACTGGCGCTGGCTGGAAGCTTCACCAGAAACACTCGACCCCTAATTGGCAGCTTCATACTCGGCGTTTTGACGTCTATCGCATATCTGGGAGTCGTCAGCTACGCTGTCACGAATTCCTGCAATGGCCAGTCGAACTGCTTGAGCGGACCATTCGGCACAGAAACTGTTTTCGGAATCACTCTGAACTGGGGTTTCAAGATAGGCTTCTATCTCTACCTTGTCGCTGGATCTCTAACGCTGGTCGGGCTGGGCTTTCATCGAATATTCCACAAGACAACTCCAACACTCTAGACAGCCCAAGCTTCCGCGGCCCGCGAGCTGAGCCCAAGTCCAAACTGCGAGGCACGCTATCGTGGGGCCGTGATATTCTAATTGGGGAATTACCTACTATCATTGAATCGGTGTTAGTCCTTTGTCAGCGAAACGTCCCGACGCGCAAGCCTTGGTTTTCTTAGGGACCGGCGGCGCAGATTGCACTCCCCGCGTAGGTTGTTTGTGCGACTTATGCACGGAAGCCCGTCAGAAAAAGGGGAGATATTCCCGTAACGGGCCAAGCGTTTTCTTTACAGGTGTCAATGTGCTATTTGACACTCCGGAAGACATCTCCCACAGCCTAGAGAGGGAGGACATTCATCACGTGTCCCACCTGTTCTACAGTCACTGGCATCCCGATCATACAATGGGTCGTAGAGTTCTGGAACAGCTCAATCTGAATCTTCGAAAGAGAACGAAAACTATCACTGATGTTTGGCTCCCGACTTGGGTCCGCGACGATTTCCGGAAAATGCTGGGTCTGGAGGATCATTTCCAGTTCTTTGAGAAAATGGGAATCGTGAGAATTCACGAGTTTGCGGAGGGCGAAGAGATCAGGCTTGGCAACGCGACGGTGAGCGCTTTTCGTATGACTCAACCAGGTCTTGCATCGTATCTAGTTCAACAGGATGGGAAACGAGTCGTACTTGCCCTTGATGAGATAAAGGATTGGAATCCGGGAGGCGAACTGATGGAGCCGGATGTGCTGGTCCTTGAAACAGGATGGTTCGAGCATGACAAGCAAGGAGAGCAGATTATCCCAACCGGACACTGGATTCGCCAGTCAGAAGCCTCGTTCGAGGAGACCCTTGAACTCGTTCAGAAGATCAATCCAAGATCGGCTATTGCAACCCATATTGAAGAGTTGAACGGTCGGTCCTACGCTGACTATCTTGAACTTGAGAAAAAATACGAAAAATTCAGACTGCGCTTTGCATACGACGGTCTTAGAATCTCACTTTGAAGAGAGTCGTCGAGTGGGGAAGCCGTCCGTCACCCCGAGAGCAAACAGGCTTAGGGAATGAGGAACTGGGTATGAGAAGATGAAGACATGGAACTCGTCGAATAATGCCCCGATGTTGGCGGTCAATACAAAGTTGGGGTTCAAACGGGAAGTTGGATGGATTACCTTGGAAAAGGACCTCGCCTGATATGGCAGGATCTAGCTTTCTCAACGTCTCCTTCAGTCTAGTCTCTTGTCGAGAGCAAATACGAGTATTTCGGGGAAACAAGTCACTTCGAGGCTGAGGCTCTGGTAACGACCTGCAAATTGGCTAACCCTGTCGGTCTTGTATGGGACACTAAGGCAGGGAATGCGAGAGTTGACGACCTGGGAAGAGCCGAGAGAACTGGACACCGACAATGAGGCTGTGATCAGCCTCTACGACGGCATCAAGAAAATACTAGAGAAACAGCCGAAGCCAAAGACCAAGCCAAGCTCTGGCATCCCCAGAGAAGCAAGGCACATCTTACTCTGTGGTCGAATTCTCAAAGTCGATATCGAACGGAAACTCGTGGTCATTACTGTAATGAAGACGGACGGCGAGCTTCACCAGCTCAGAATAGAAGCCAACCAAGACTAACCGAACACCGGATCAGATCCGGGGATACTTTCGGAATACTCCGTTTCTCCCTCTCATGTGACGCGGGACTCGGTCGCTAAGACCCCCTATTTTCCAAAAACCATTTTCTGTCTGGCACTGATAATGGGCGAGTGACACGGTTCAGGGCGCAATCTTGGCTGGGATGGTGATGGAAAGATGGCGACATTTCCGAACGAATTTCGGGAGAGTTCATGCAGGGTTTCTAGAATCGAGATCGGGGCTGATAATGGGCTATTCGCGACCCGGAATGTTCTCTCAACCACTCTTGCGTCGCGGGATGCGATCGCTTAGACCCCCCCCTCTGATAGAGAAGATTTTCTGTCTGGCGGCGATTTCGGGCGATTCTGGCTGATAAAAGCCTGGTCCGGGCTTGGATGGCAGGGCGAAGAATCGGTAAATCGTCGGGGGTCCTCCGAACGAAAATTTTCGGCATCTCTCAGATTCGAGATCAGGGCTGATAATGGGCGATTCCAAGACTCATCATTCCATCAACGGTAATGTTACACGTCGAGCCTTACCCGGTATTCTCCAAACGAGTCTCTTAGAGCGTCGCTGATCTCCCCAACGGTGCAGTCGGCTCGGACCGCGCGTAATATGTCAGCCACGAGATTCTGCTGACGTCGTGCCGACCTAGTGAGCTGTCCGAGGGCCCTCCTTACGCTAGAATTGTTTCTTGCTTGCTTCATCTTCTTCACCTGTCTTATCTGAACTCTCTCAAGCTCGGGGTCAATGCGCTGGATTCTTGGTCCCCTAATTCCCTCGGTAAACTTGTTGACTCCAACAATAATCGTTCGGCCTTCGTCAACCGATCTCTGGAACTTGTATGCGCTTTCCTGTATCTCACGATGGACAAATCCGGACTCTATCGCCTTTCGCGCCCCGCCCAGATCCTCAACTCTCTCCAAGAGATTAGTAGCGTTAGCCTCAAGGGTTCTCGTCAAAGATTCGAGATAGTAGCTTCCGGCTAACGGATCTGCCGTCCTTGTTACTCCTGATTCGTATGCAATGACCTGCTGGGTCCGCAGCGCAATCTGCACAGACTCCTCAGTCGGCAGAGACAGTGCCTCATCTCTCGAATTCGTATGAAGAGATTGTGTCCCACCAAGGACTCCTGCAAGGGCTTGAATTGCGACACGAACGACGTTGTTGTCAGGCTGCTGAGCGGTCAAAGTCTCACCACTCGTTTGAGTGTGAAAGCGTAGCTTGCACGATTCAGGATCCCGGGCCTTGAAGCGGTCCTTCATAATGCGGGCCCAGATTCTACGCGCAGCCCTGAACTTCGCAATCTCCTCCAAGAAATCGTTCCTACAGGCGAAGAAGAAGGAGAGTTGCGGAGCGAACTGGTCTATCTTGAGCCCTCTATCAAGAGCCGCCCTAACGTATTCAACAGCGTTTGCAAAACAGAATCCTAGTTCCTGGACCGCGTTCGCGCCCGACTCACGGATGTGATAGCCACTGATGCTGATCGGGTGCCATCGAGGCATT
>VBBT01000113.1 GCA_005881695.1 Candidatus Bathyarchaeota archaeon
AATAAGCTCAACTGTGACGAGGTTATGATGCCTTGCGCGATCGCTCAGTCTCATTCGTACGTCTCCCTGGCCAATTCTGCTCCCTTCGTGATGCTTGCGAGCTTCGCAAGTGAAACATCCCACGTTCTGGTTCGCAGTCCGCAGTCTGGGTTTGCCCAGATTTTTGCTGGGTCCCCGACGATCTTCGTGGCGAATAGAAGTCGGTCCCGCACTAGCTCTGGAGACTCAATTATGTCTCGTCCTAGGGATTGTCCCGCCCCAGAAGATACGTTTCCTGTGAAGTCGTGGACGTGGGCGACGCCGAGCCCAAATTCCCCGCTGAAGCCAGCATCGACGAAATGTTTGAGGTCTCTGAAGCCTTCCCTTGAGTCCTCATCGAGTCCGAGACGGGAAGTGTCTCGGTTGGCGAACTCTAACGCGAGGTGGTCGCATTTGTCTAGCTTCGGTGCATATTCTGCGAGAACTTTGTATCCTATCTCGGATGGGTAGCAGGTGTGGTCACTGAACTTGCAATCGAACCCTCTGACCGTTTCATTCCAGGCTTCGACGAACAGCTCCATTTCCTGAGGTTCCGGATGGGTGGTCACCGCCGGCTCGTCTATCTGTATCCAAGATGCTCCCGCGTTAACTAGGTCTCGGATTTCGGGTCGTATGATTTGCTCCACGATGTCGAGTAGGAATTCGCGCTTCGCTTCGATCTTCCGCGTCTTAGATGAGGAAGTGTGTTGCTTCTGGATGTAGTATCCGCTGAAGGACCAGTCCACCAGCGTGTATGGACCGGTAATCGGAACTTTCACGGCTCGGTGGGCGTATTTCTTGACATCCAAGAATTCCGGCAGATAGACGGGGTGTTTCCTAGAGATCTTCGATTCGGCGACTCCCTTGTTGAAGTACTTGTAGTCAAAGGAGTGGATGTGGCCAAGGAGGGTCATTCCCTGGACAGCTTTGATTACATGCTCGTACATCTCGACTCGCTGTTGTTCTCCCCCTACACCGTCGTTGTCTACGCCTGCGGTTTCGAAGAGGCGCAGGCCGTACAAGGTGGAGAGTTCCAGAACCTCCTTTGCTCGTTCCCTATCATCACTGGTCTTGAGAATGCTCTTGGCTCGGTCATGGAAGTCTTGAATGGCTAGCTTCTCAGCCCATTCTTCAGCTTCGGAGAGGTCTTGCGAAGAGAGTTGTTGTCGAAGCCCCTTCGTTCTCCATTTGGCTTTGGCGAGACTCCCGATCTCCTGAACCGGAAAGAGCTTCGACAACTATCTGTTCCCCTCGAACAGTTCAGATGCCTTCGACAACGCTTCCAACTTCTGGTTAGCAATTTCTTGCGGTAAAAACTTCAGGTCCGTATTGGACGCAAAAACTAGGTCTTGAACGTCCACTTGATCGCAGAATTTCCTTGCTGTGTCAGCAATCCAGCGAGGATCCTCAACGTAGGATTCCCGTGAGTCGACAACACCCAAAACGAGCGCTTTCGAGGCTTGTTCGCGAAGTGCGGAAGTGTCAGTTTCGAAGAGGTCGATTCCGATGCCGTAGATCGGTAGGTCTAGAAGTTTGGGGAGTACGGGAGCAACATCGCCAAAGTAGGTCTGGACCACAAACTCTCCGGGGTTGTCTTCGACCACGGAGCGAATTGCTCGGAGGGCGAGTTCAACTTCCGACTGGTCCCTGAAGTTCTCTCTGTAGGGTTGATAGACCAAGCAGGGTTCTGATAGTTGGAAGAGCGAAACGCCCTCGTTCCGAAGTCTCTTGATAATCTCGCGCTCGGCAACTGCAATGTCGAAGAGGAGATCAGGATAATTTTCGTAGTGCTTGTTTTCCGAGAGCTGAGAGAACGTGTATGGTCCAGGTAAAGTGATCTTTCGATTCCTTTCTCCTGTCAAGAGTTCGGTTCGAAGAAACGTGTCCGGGTTGATTTCGCCGGCTGAAATCTTGCCTGTGACGATGGGCTTTTGGTAGAATGTATTGGTGTCAAACCATCTTGAGTATCGGGTGCCCGACTCCACTCCTTTGAGAGATCGCGCGATGGGTCTTAGTTGATCTTGCCAGCCTAGGGCTCCGTCGGAGATATGTTGGAAGCCGAGGCTCTCTTGAAATTTGATGAGTTCTCTTGTCTCCTGCTCGAGTTGAGCTTCCACTTGATTCCAGCTGGTTTTTGCTCGCTCGTACGATCGGGTGAGGTCGATTAGCTTTTCTGACCGCGGGTGAATCCCGGCAAGCTGGATCTCTGGGGACATGTTTTCGTCGTCGTTTCAGTTATTCTAATTATATAAGTTCTGTTGTACTCATATTCCGTTGGGAATAGGGCTTTTCTGTATTCCGATAGGAATAAGAGCACCGTAAACCCGTCTATAAGCATGCTTCCATCTCTGGGGGAGATTCCGAAGAAGAGGAAAGAGCTCGGGTTGACGCAGTCTAGACTCGCTGTATCGGCTGGAGTGAGCCAGTCGATAATCGCGAAGATAGAGGCTGGTTCGGTGGACCCGTCTTATTCGGTTGTGCAAAGACTGTTCAGCGCTTTGGAAAGAGCAGGGGTTGAGAGCCCAGCACGTCGCGTAGATGAGCTCATTAGTCGTCCTGTTGTCTCTGTTGCGAGAACGCAGCTCGTTCGGGACGCTGTTGACTTGATGAGGCGTAGAGGTTATTCGCAGCTTCCAGTTTTAGAAAGTGGACGATGTGTTGGAAGCATTTCGGAGAAGACGATACTCGATCGAGCTGCTCGAGGTGAGTCCTTAGAGTCAGTCCTTGCCCTAAGGGTTCGCGAGATCATGGATTCGCCATTGCCGGTGGTCAATAATGATACTCCACTCGATCTGGTCCTAGGATTGTTGCAGGGCAACTATGGCGTCCTCGTTTCCAAAGGCGAGAACATCGTTGGTATTCTGACGAAGTCGGATATTCTAAAAACAAAAAGGTAGTTCCAGTAAGGGACCGATTGTAGCGTCCAGTATTGAAGGAACGTTTCAGGCTGTTTCCAGTGACTATTCACTAGGGTAACATCACTCCTATTCAAGAACAGCTCATGCTGTGTTCTCCTGTTCGAGATACTATTAGGACAAGTATCCTTGGATGAGCTTGAATGATCACTAGGTATGGGTTGAACGAATGCTAGTCCAACTTACCAGTCTTGATCCCATCTGGTCCCTTTTCACTGTCATAGGAATACTCACCCTATTCGGAAAGAAGAAGAAAGACGAGAAAGATCACGAAGAGAACGGAGAATCGTCGACTTCAATGCCCACTTCAGCACCCAACTCTCCAGCGGCACCACTCCAAGCTCCTCCTGTTCCCGCAAGTGCTCTTGCTCCTCCTTCTTCTCCTCCTCCAACTTCTCCGCCAATGAACGCCAACATCTCCTATCAACCGCCGAGAAGCTGGCAGGGTCCTCCGCAGGGGGACGAGGACAGCTCGCTGAGCAGACTGCTACAGTCTCTGCTCAGAGATTTGCCATCTGACGCGAACTCGATGGGTGGCGATCAGCCAGGAGCGTTCTCGTTGCAAAGCACGGCTGAATGGATCCCGCCGAGGGCGACTCCCACAAGTCGGCCGATGATGATAGGTCCAGCCGGAAAGAAAGGCTCGGAGCCAGACAAACCAACCCCGGCACCACAACCGCCAGTTGCTACTGCGCCTCCTCCACCTCCAGCGCCTCCAGTTCGTTCCGTGAAACCCTCCGCGCCTATGGAGCAGCCAGTAAAGGAAGCGGTCCAGCCGAAGTTCTATCCTCCGCCCTCAACGGATAAACCGGAGAAACCTGTCAGGGAAGAGGCTCTGAAGCGTCCCAGCCCTCCAAAAGCGTCTCAAAGCTTTGACCATATCTTCGAGCTTACGAAAGGAAGCCTGGAATCTCCAGGCTTGGTGGTCGTAAACGGCAGCCAAGGATCTGGAAAAACGACTCTCTGCTCTGGGCTTGCGAACAGTTTTCTGAAGCAAGGAGACCCATGCATGTTCGTTACCTACGATAAAGCGCCTGCTGCGCTTAGGGATCAGATGAAAAAAATGGGTGCGGATCCGTCAGAGGCTGAGTCTCAATATAGGTTCTTGCTCGTGGACGGGTTTTCGGCCCAGTCCGACTCGTTCAGCTTTGAGCCGTACTACGTTGAGAAGGCGTTCGACTTCGATTCGATACAGGACGCGCTCATCAAGAACAGTTCCATGTTTATCGGCGAGAAGACGAAGATTCTCTTCGACTCGATCGATCCGGTGATAGCAAAGGTCGAGTCCAAGGATTTTGTCAAGCGATTAAGCGAGACCTTGGACAAGCTAAGAGACTCGAAAGTGACACTGGTCTTGACAGTGGATCTTTCGAAGGCACCGAAGGAAGTAGTCAAGTGGCTGGAAGATACCGCGTCGTGCGTTATCGATCTGGACAAGGATGATTCGGATCCGAACGGGCGAGAGCTGAATGTCAGGAAGCTGAACGGGTCAGCGTCCAAGATAGATACAGAAACTTTCGAGATAGATTCGAGCAAAGGACTCGTATTCGTAAAGTAGCCTTATCTCTACATGCAGAGGAATGGAAAACACTAGCTACTCGTCGTCTTTAGAATCATCCGCTTGAGGTGGAGGCTGGAAAGCTTCCAGGGGCACCCATCTGCTCTTCTGGGCACCTTTGACCCAGGCGCCTCCTCCATCGATCCATTCAACGACGCCCTCGATTGTTTCGCCGCTCAACAATATCACCTTGACGTTATCGCCGGGTTTCGGAAGGGACATGAATGGAGCAAACCGGGCCGGCTGAGCTATGATAAAACCCTGACTTGGACATGCAGGACGAACCGGTCGTGCGTCGTTGGAGCCCGATACTTACTTTCACATGGGTCCGCAGGGACCACTCATGCGACGCGAGACACAGTCGCTAAGACCCCCGATTTTTTCTAGAACATTTCCTGTCTGGCATTGATAATGGGCGAAGCATGCGGTTCAAGGCACAATCCAGGCTGCGATGGTAATGGAAAGATGGCGACAATTCCGAACGAATCTCGGGAGAGTTGAAGCGGAGGTCCCAGATTCGAGATCCGGGCTGATAATGGGCGAGTTTCTAAACTATCAAAAAGTCTAGAGGGGCTCTACGTAGCCGAAGCCTTCACGAATGATCTTACGCACCATCTCAGCCCTCTCCTCGGTATTCTTGTCCAGGTAAATCTTGACGATGTGGCCCTTCTCGGTCTCGAAGCGCAAACCTTCCTTGCGAAACTTCTCCAAGGCATCGTTAAGGGTGAAATGGTTTCCAAAAGTTGCAACGATAACGGCGCGGTTCTTCTTCTTACCGCCCAGCCGAATCGCGGTTTTTCTGAAACCCTCAGCTAAACCATAAGCCACTGTAAATCCGCCTTGCTTCTCGAACCAGCTGTGTCGCTATATGACTATCGGGTCACGCGGCCAGTTCGATAGGCCGCATCTTTTGGGACGGCGTTTTACCCAAGACCTTTCCAAGCTCCACCGTGACAACTCTTCGGTTGGACCTCTGACCACCATACCACCGGTTCACCTGATCGTCACCATACTTCCGTCGAAAGAGGCTGAAAACGTGATCGAGTTTCTCCTGAGCGAGGCTTCCGTTTCCCTGGAAAAGTATTTCTCCAACTTCAACCTCCACCCGGGGAGTCTTCTCTACGTTCTTCCACCAATCAGAATCCTCATGAGCCAAAAAGAACAACTTCCCATCCTCGAAAGCGAACCAGAGCTCGACAGATCGAAACAAGCCGGTCCGTCGGCCCTTGGTAGTCAGGTTGAGGTAGGGTGTCTCTTCCAGAACAATCTCACTAGTAGCCAATACGACTCAAGACGTACCAACAGTGCGTCGGACCCTTCGTTATAACCCTGAGGAGCCCTATCGGGGACCTTACTCGAACGACTCGCTCGCTTCATCGCTGCCGGCAGGCTCGCTCTTCGCAGGCTGCGAAGCTGGAGTCCGCTCGGGTAGGAGAGAGTATCTGCCATCAGAGGTCCGATAGATAGCCACCCGATGAACAGTTTCCCAGCCAGCGCTACCCTGGCGCCGGATCTGGATGGTCAAGACCTCAGCGGTGGGATCGCTTTTTCCCGGCCAAACAGTGAGCCCGAGAAAGTCTCCATTCGGCAGCTTGCTCGTGAACCTTGCCTTGTACTTCTGCCTCTCAGCCATCATACACGATTGGAACATGCCCTCGGCGTATTAAGCTGAATCCCTCATCGACAAAGCCTCCCTCTCAGAAGGCTCATCTTATTACTTGACGAAATCAGAATATTGATTGATAGTCTTGCTCTCGGGAATGCTGGTTGTCCTCCGAGCGCTGGAACGTGAAGATCTAACAGCGATGCACAAGTGGCAGAACGACGAAGAGATCATGCGTTTGGCCCGCTCCTTCCCAGACCACGTGATCTCGAAAGAAGCCTTGGAGGCAGAATTCGCGAAGGAGCTGAAGGGAGAAGACACTGGAAGGAGAGCCTACATTATCGAAGAGAAATCCACACGCAAGCCAGTTGGCTGGGCGACGATTCGAATTCACCAGTTCCAGCGAAAGATGACGGCTGCTGATGTCGGTTTAGCACTGGGGGAGAAGACTGCCTGGAACAAGGGATACGGAACAGAAACTGCTAGACTCCTCCTCGACGAGGTGTTTAGACAATTGAACCTGCACCGAGCAGAATGGTGGACGTTCTCCGAGAATAATGTCAGCGTCCAACTGGCCAAGAAACTAGGCTTCAAAGAAGAAGCCCGCCTACGAGATGCGGTCTTCTTCGACAACCGGTATCATGACTTGGTTGTACTTGGTCTCTTGAAACAGGAGTTTGAATCGATTAGGGCAGCGTCCGAAACGTCCCGGGACAAGACAACCGTTAGCTATTTACAGAGCCCGTAGCAGAAAGTCGGCGATCAACATTGAGCAACCTTGAGATGAAGGCTCAGAAAGGAGACACCGTATCCGTACATTATCTCGGACGATATCCTGGCGGAAAGGTCTTCGACACTTCCATGGAGAAAGAAGCGAAATCCGCAGGCCTCTACAATCCTGCCCGTGACTACAAGCCTCTACAGGTGACGCTTGGAACTGGAAAGGTGATTCAGGGGTTCGACGAAGCACTGATCGGAATGAAGATCAATGAAGAGAAGGAAGTTGTGATTCCTCCGGAGAAGGCTTACGGAAAAACAGGGGGTCATCCTATGGCGGGCAAGACTCTGCAGTTCAAACTTAGAGTGACCAACATCAAACGCCAATAACGGGAACTGGGCCAGAATTCCTCACAGCGTCTACAACGCGGCCCCTTGACAATTACTCCTGTCCAATGCTGGACATGACACATTCGAAGAGGAGGGCTGCTACCGTCTCAAGGATGGTACATGGCGATGGCGCTGAGGTCCTACAAGTCAACCCGAATAATACCCTTGATCTTCGTCGACGGGGGAGCCTGAGAAAGTAGAAAGAGTCAAGGCTCAGATACCCGATGCAACCCACACAAACTGGGATCGGATCGTCGAAAGATTGGAAGACTTGATGAGGCAACCTCCTCAAAACGTCCCACGGGCTCGGTCACGCCTCGAAGGCCACAAAGGAGCGCCTCTCCCCAAGAAACTCGGAATCAAACCGGGATACACCGTTTCCCTAGTTGGCGCACCCGCGGGGTTCCGAGAGACCATGGGCGAATTACCGGAAAATGTGGTGCTGCGAGATGGTGTGAGAGCCCAGTCTGACCTAACGCTGTGGTTTGCAAAGTCTCGACGAGAGTTGGAAGAGAGACTGCAACACATGAGGCCATTTTCGAAGAAGGCTGGATTATGGATTCTCTGGCCGAAGCAAGCCTCTAAGCTTCAAACGGACTTAGGACAGCCATTAGTGCGCGAAGCAGGGCTGGCCGCCGGGATGGTTGATTTCAAGATCTGCTCGATCGACAAAAACTGGTCGGGGCTCCGATTCACGCTAAGAGAGAAGTAAGAGTCGTCGGCCTGTCTTCGGAGAGATGGTTTCGGGGCTCCTTGAGGCCTGTATGACCGTGACCTGCGAGAGCCTTAATTGTTCAGATGGTCACCGAATGAGTACGAGAATGTGAACTATGCTATTCCGAGCTAGCATCGACCTAGCGTTGGAACCGATGGCTGCCTTCGACGAGTTTGTTGCGGAGTTGTCCCAAGCCCTTACTCGAGTCGGCATGCGGCTTGAACCGCGGAAGGACGGTAGGATTTCGGAAGGAAAAGTCGAGGTCGGACGTGTTCTATCGTGGAGGCCTGGAAAGAAGTGCTGCTTGAGTGGCGCCAGGCCGACTGGAAGCCTGACGAGGTTACGAAGATGGGGCTGAGGTTTGAATCTGTCCCAGATGGGACGCGCATCACCATAGAACATGATGAATGGGGGAGTCTTCTGGGCGATAGACGCGGCGAGTTAGCAGGTTGGTTTGCAGGCGAGGTTGCCGCCCCATTATTCCAGGCGATGGGACCCACCCGGTTCGGAGACTGGCTAACCGACCGTCGAGCTCGGCGACCATCAGGAGCACAGGCGCGTGCTGGATATCGCGATCCCGTTTACCACCGTCCCAACTTCAAAGTCATTTTGAAAGCGCTCTCCCTAACCCCTTCCGACTTCTTGCTCGAGGTAGGATGCGGAGGAGGCGCTCTTCTACAAGAGGCGCTGCGAAGCGGATGTCGGGCAGCGGCCGTTGACCACAGCCCGGAAATGGTCAAGCTCGCGCAAGAGGTCAATCACGATGCTATTAGACAGCGAAGGCTGGAGGTGCGTGAAGCGGAAGCGGATCAGCTGCCGTTTCCGAACGGGAAGTTCACATGCGCGGCCTTGACCAACGTTTTCGGCTTCCTCCCAGATCCACACGCGGTGCTAGTGGAAATCCGACGTGTCCTCGCGAAGGAGGGCCGGCTTGTCCTCTTTACAGTATCTCCTGAGATGCGTGGAACAATAGCAGCGCCCGAACCGATGGCGTCTCGGATACATTTCTACAAAGATGAAGAATTGATGAAACTCACACGCGAAGCAGGTTTCGCAGATGTACGAGTTGAACGACCCAACCTTGAGCCGTTCGCTCGGGAGGCAGGTGTGCCGGAGGAGCACATTCAGGCTTTCTCAGGCCGAGACGGGCAGCTCACCATTGGTCTGAAAACGTAGAACATGATTTGACCTCATAGGGGACTGAAGGGTCGGATTTTTTAACCCAGACCGGGTCAGCCACGGTAACATAACCTCAGTACCTTGGTTGGCAAGGGATCTGTAACAACTTTGGATTTGCCTTTCTTGTTATGGTCTGCGCCTAACACGCAAGAATGTCTGAAGGACTGGAGGTCAGACGAGTGAGCTTGGTGGATCTTTTGATCTCAATAGGAAGTGCGGGGCTTGCGATCTTTAGTGTGCCGACGGTTCTGAACAAGAATTCTCAAGTTCCGAGAAAGACAGCGAGCATTCCCTCGGCGTCCATCTTAACATATTTCGTCCCGTTGTTTGCGATAAGCGGATTGGATCTTACGGCGATGACCATCGCAGGACAGGCCATCGTATGGTGGCTAATTGTTGCACTGAGACCTGTTAGAAAGCTTGGCTAACTTGATGACTTGGGAAAGGACGCTAACCGGGACTATGGTGCGGCCGCCGGGATTTGAAGTCCCGAGCCGTCGTTTAAACGGCTTCCCGGGTCGTTGGGTTGGAAGCCCATTGGACGCTCTAGGAGCTATGTCCTAGACCAGGCTAGACTACGGCCGCTGACCCTTGCGTTTGGTCCATGGTCTTTTCTGCCTTACGATTGGCAGAGAAGACTCAACAAATGCCGTCACGCCAAACGAGAAGGTAGCAAGCGGTCAAGTTCGGGACAAGTCTAAACTAGTCTTAAGAATCCGACGATGCCTGTTGCGATGTTTTGAAAATCGTCCCGCTTGAACACGATCCGGCTCGAGCCCGTGACTATCTTAACGACAAGAGTTTGCAGATGGGCCGTATTCTTCCCGTCGGTGACAGTCTACTTGGAGAATACTTTGCAACCGGCAGTAGCTTTGTTCTGCTGAAGGGAAGGGCCATCGACGCGCTGTTCTCCTACAATGCAGGGCGAGATAAGCAAGTACCCACGGCGAGATTCCGTGTTGTAACCGATTCTATTGTAGGGCTAAGAGAGGTAACTAGGCTTGTTGAGGAAACCGCTGTTGCGGGCGAGAAGACGGTTCTTCGAACTAATGTTTTCGGATATGACAAGAAGCGGCTCCAGGCATTGAAAGCGTTGGGCTACACCGTTGGCGCCTCTCTACCGGGAGTCGTCTCACTTGATGGGAGGAGATTTGACTATCACCTTCTCTACAAGGATCTAAGTTTGAGATACAAGTTTGGTGTCCGAAGAAGTTACGTCAAGCCCGGTATGTACAAGGCAGTAGAAGTTGAAAAAGCAAAGACGCCTAAATTCAAAATCAGAGGCTACAGATCAGAAGATCGGCCGATCCTCGACAAGTTCGTAACTCACCAGAATGTGATTCGCGGAATCGGCTCTGGGGTCTTTGAGGGTCTATACCCGTGGCCACCGGGCGATTATCAAAGGAGGGTTGATGCAAAGCAGATTTTTCCGATCGTGTGTGAGGACGAGTTCATTAGGGAACCTGTGGGAGTTGTCGACCTCTTCGGATCTTCCGCAGAAGTCATGCAGCATTCGATGGGTACGGGAATCTATGTTAGGGCTGACTACCAAGGGCTTGGTGTTGGGACGATGTTGATGGAGGCTTCGAAGATCCTTGCTACGAGGTTGCACCTAGGTAGGGTCTGGTTGAGCGTTTTCGAGGGAAACAGCCCCGCGTTGGCGCTGTACCGAAAAACTGGGTTTGAAGAATCCGGAAGGATGCCCGGGTGGTTGCAGGAGGGGTATGTTGATGAGATCTTCATGACTCTGAAGCTGGACTAGAGAGACTCTGACCACGAGTCCAAAGGGGGCTCATCCATTCTTGAGCAACCACTCCTTTCGAGCAAGACCGCGTTCGGTTAGAGCGTATTGGAACCTGCCGGCTCGGCGGGTCCGACTCAAGAGTCCCTGTCTCCAGTAGCGCAGGAGAGCCATCTCGACAGCCTTGTCTGTCAACCTGAGCATCGTATCTGCTGCCAAGAGCTTACGAATTTTGAGACTGTCGAACTCCTGTGTTGGTTCGAAGAGGCCAAGTATGCGGATCTTGAGCTCGTTGTAGTTCATTCTTGCAAGGCGTGGATGGTCGAGCACATAAATCTATTGCGGGAGATGCGATTGTAAGAATTCTCTTAGCATATTCTTGAGAGGGCTGTGAGTAACACCTTGTATGCTTTCCCGAGTGTATTTCTTCGGCGAAACACTTTCACTTTCACTCCCGATTTCCAGAGTAACACCTTGTCGAAGTTGCTTCGGGACCGAAAATCGTTATATATCTACAACGGAGAGGACTCGGGCTGAGTAATATTGTCCGACTTGGAAGTAGTTCAGAGTTCAGTTCAGTCCAGCCAACCTAGCGGGACAATAGAAGTGACCGTAAGACACAACGGATCAGAGACCAAGGTCATTGGAAACCCTGAGAATGTTGTTCGCGAACTTGTCATCTTCTTCTCGAAAGCCTACCCGGCGCTTGATCTAGCTTCGAAGCTCGTACTCTCTGTTGACAGCATGGAGTTCCTGCAAAACTGTGCAGGGGTCCTCGCCTTCTCTCCCGAGGGTCTTGTGATCTTGAAAGATACGACGACGCTGAAGGATAGGGAGCTTATGATGCTTCACGTCGCCGGAGCACGCATGTTCTACTTGATGGGAAAGAAAGAGAACGATTCTATCTCATTGGACGAACTGGCAAAGATTACCGGCCGCGTTACCGGGACTATAGCAGGCCGGCTCAGCGAACTAGTCAGAGAACAACTCATCGAAAGAGTCGGAAAGGGTTCCTACAGGCTCACCACGATGGGACAGCGAGTGGTCATCCAGACACTGATGCCGAAAGCTGTGCAGTTGCCGGAGAGGTAGAGAGCGATGACAGAGCGTCCGAAGATCAAGGTTCAGATCGAATGGGGAGACATCAAGCACACTGTCGAAGGTGACCTGGAGACTGTAGTGCAGGAGGTTATGCGGTTCGCGGCACAGGTCTTGCCTAACTATTCACTTGCATCGAAGCTAACGTTCTCTCCCGACTACTCTTCGATGGTGGACGATCTCTCCGAGACAGTCAAACTGACACCAGAGGGTGAGGCTGTCTTTCTGAAACCGGAAATGTCAGCCGAACAATCGATCGCCCTCGTCCTGCTAGCCACCCGGGTTGCCCATGCAGTTGGCACTCGACCTAGCGTCGATATGAGCCCAGAGAATATCAGCAAGGCTATCGGAAAATCTGTCAAAACAGTCCGCAACACGCTTGCGATGATGGGGAAGACCGGTATCGTCGAGCGGACCAATGAGGGAAACTATCGGCTATCAATTCAGGGAATCCGCAAGTCGCACGAGATCGCGAGAAGCGTAACAGCTCGTGCCGCCGTGTCCCAGCCTGAAAGAAAGGTGACAGCGCCAGGATGATACTAGAGAGGGTGCGGGGACAGGCGGGAGAGGGGGATCTCCCGCCCAATACTGGGGGAATCTAACCTTGCTCCACCGCACCCAGGAACTAACTGAACCGCTAGCACAATTAAAAAGCATACCGGAAGAGCTGCAACATCCAATACCCGAAGCACTCCTCCAGCTCTCGACAAAATCAATGCAATCGCTACGCGGGTCCACACTCAACCCACGCACTGTGTCCCTCGTTGACATGGGACTGGACGATGGAGACTCAGACGAGCAGCTCGAAATCGGCGCATCATCAATATCAATGGGTTTGAAGCGCAGCCCAATCAATCCATTGAGAGAATCGGTTCCAATCGCGGCGTGCGACGCATCCAGCGTCAAGATAGGCGAAACCGAAACTGGAATGATATTCGCAATTCGAGCCGTTGCCGTTTGGAGACAACCTGACAGGATCGCTTTCACACGCTGGGGACCCTTGCTGTTCCACATTCCCAACTCCGACGGCCAACAAGAAAAGTACCGAGATGACGACTCTCGGGCCTTCGGCGGGCTATCGGTCAAGACCCTACGGGTTCTGACCAAGCTGAGGAATCATGTGGAACGCTGGGTCCAGGAAGAGCTAGCCTTCTCAGTCAAAGACGGGGTTGTCCTGTTCGACGGTTCATTGACTGCGGGGACGCCTGACAATCCTTCCAGTAGAGTCCAACGAATCCTTTCCACAGCCCGCAACAACAACAGTATCGTTATCGCTCTCTCGAAATCAACGCAGCTTACAGTTGGCGGAAAGAATATTCTCGGCTTCTTCGACGCCGAAAAAATCCCCCACATCATCGACATAACATCTGTTGTCGAGAACGAGTATCCCGCGTATCCGATCAGATTCCTCGGACGAGTTTGTGTCTCGAAACTTTCACCGGATGGGTTCCTATTCCGCACCGATATTGACCGGGATGCCGATGAACAACAAGCATTGGTTGCGCTTGGCCGAATCGCAGGAACCGACGTTATCTTCCATGGCTACCCTGAGACATTGAGGATCGCCCACATCTTCAGCACGTTCACCGCTAACGAGATCCTCGCAGTCCAGCGATTCGTTGCCAGTAACCATCACGTTAGTCTTCAGGCCCGGCCGAACCTTCGACGGTCATTGTTCGGACCCTTTGGAACCAGCAGGTACGTGGCCTAGACGCGAATCTACCGGAAGGAAGCTGACGAAGTCCAGCTCATAGCCTTCCCTGACGAGCATGTTCAGAAGGGCGACTATTTTGTCATCGAGGACCCAGCGCAGTCGAGAGGACTCCTCGTCCAAGCGATAGACTTGCAGTACGCCAACGTTCCAGGGGTCCTAGAGGATATTCTCAGAGACGTAATGACTGATGGGGAACTTGCGGGGGAAGATGTGGACCCATTGAACATTTCCAGCCAGGTGGACGCGTTGAAGGATACGAGACTGGCGGTCTGCAAGATCCGCGGAACAATCGCCCAAGACGGAAGCCTATCACCCAGCACGTCCTGGTTGCCTTCGCGGACATCATCAAAGATCCGGCCCTACGCCGTCAACCGGCTGATAATGAATGGTGGAAAAATGCCAGTCAAGTTGGGACACAACGATGGCGAGCCGATAAGCGTGGACGCCAGCGGACTTGATGGCGGTCTGAACATAATCACTGGAAGAAAAGGCTCAGGCAAGTCTCACCTTGCGAAACTACTCCTCCTCTCCATGGCAGGATGGGGTGCGCCATGCATCGTTCTGGACGTAAACGGAGAATACATCAACCTTCACAAATCGAAGGACGGACGACAATCATCTGCGCGGCTGACAGTTCTAGCGCCGAGAAGCGGCCTAAACTTCTCTATGTCCAAACTCGGGCTGAGAACGGTAGCAGGGGTCTTGAGTCATGCCCTGGATCTGCCGGCGACTTCGTCCAAAGTCTTCACCACTATCTGGAAGGATCTTGAGGCTCGGGGAGATCTGACTCTCCCTACTTTGATCCAAGCAGTGCAGTCGTGGAGTTGCCATGACAGTGTCCGCGAAGCTCTGACTTCCAGACTCCAGGTTTTGATGGAATCGGGATTGTTTGACGAGGCAAACCCGTTGACGGAAGAGCGAATTCTTCACACTATCGAGGGAGGCGGGGTCCTTGTGGTTAATCTGAAGAATCAGAGCCAGATCGTCCGACGTATACTTGTCGAGATCTTTCTCGGAGAACTGACCAAGATTCTCTCCTCTAACTGGCTCAAGGCTGCGTTTCTTTTCGCGGAGGAAGCGCACTTGTACTTGCGGGATACTTACTGGGACGATATTGTTACAAGGATGAGGCATATTGGATTGTTCACCACGTTCATCACGAACCAGCCGGACACTGTTCAGGAGGCGATCTACAGGCAGGCGGACAATGTGTTCATCTTCAACTTCACAAACGAGCACGATATCGAGGCTATTGGCAAGGTGGCGAAGGCGGACAGCGACACGATACGTTACCTCGTCAGAGGAATACCTACCAGACGCTGCTTGCTGCTCGGCAATGTTGTCAAGGACCTACCTCTGATGGTCGACGTGGAACAGTTGGATGTCAGAACGATGGGCGAGACGCGACTCTTCTTCTCTTAGTGTGAGCAAGGGCGCGCCACTCTTTCGTAGGAACTCGGTCTAACAAGTCCCGCATCCCTGCTCGACGTTTCTTTCTGGCAAGAACTCGCCTGAACTCTACCCTGAGGCGTGCGCCGGCCCGCAGTGTGGTCTACTCTCTGGCCATCTGCACTAGGTCGGACGGCTGCTTCTTACTGTTCTCGGAGAGGCTCATTATTCCTCCAGTGAGACTCTGACCCTGTATTCCTTTGGCGGCAAAGATCTGCGCAACACGCAATGACGTGCCTCCTGCCATACACACTAACAGGACTTTTCGATTGTCCTTGGGAAGGACATTCATGATATTATCGGGTATCTTCTCAGTTGAGATCAACATTTGGACGTCTGAGGCTCTTGCGACTTTGATCTTGCTCTCATCGCATCCAAGGGACGAGGCGACGAGTTTGATGCCATCCTCCTTCGGGACGAACATGCCATGGGTCCATAGAACCTCGCCATAATCGGCTACGCTAGAGCTGGCCTGTGGAAGAGTTACTTCGAGAGGAGGGGGCGCCTGAGCGATTGTTCCGAGAGTGCTCCGGTACTTGTCGATACCGTCGGCGAGCATTACGACAAACTTGTCTCCGACGCCATAGTTGAGCATCTGTAAACAAGCGTAGAGCGCTAGCGCACTGCTCTCGCCAATGTCGTAGCCTCTTCCGACGAAGAAGCGGAGGACTCGCCTGGCTGGCTCGAAGTCCACTTCGTGCTGTCCCGCGTATAGGGCTGGATCATAGAATCTGAGGCCCAAGGCTTTGTCCTTGGTCCGTATTCCTGCAACGTCTTGGTTGTTCAGCGGGAAAATTAGGTGGACGGATTTCTTGCTATGTTTTGTCTGGAGGTATTTGCTAATGCCGGCTGACGTGCCTCCGGTTCCAAACGCGGAGATTATTTTGAAGTCAGCTAGTGAGAGACCAATGTCTCCTAGCTGCTGGTCTATCTCCGGCGCTGTTACCCTCTCGTGTGACTTGACGTTCAGCTCGTTATCATATTGTTCGGGGCAGAAGCCTCCGTAAACCTTGGCCAGCACCTTTGCCAGGTTGATCACGTCTTGTCTCGCGAGGAGACCTTCGATCTCGGCTCGCGACTTGTTGAACTGCGCTGCGTCCAGCCCGAGATCCGCTAGCTGTTCCCGGACATTACTCGCTGTTGCCTTGGCAATAACTAAGTTCTGATCAAGAGCCAATCCTGGTGCTGGGCAAATGTCGATGTCCAGGTCCACCGTCTTGACTGAGTTCCTGTTCAGTTCATCTAGGACCCCGCTCTGGAGCTTCCTTGAAACTAGGAAAATGACATTGATGCCGATCTTTTCCAGCATTCCGAGGGCGATACCGAAATTGCCGGAGGTTGCCTCGAAGACTGTTTGACCAGTCCTTAGTCTGCCGGAAGCAATCGCATCCTCGATTATTTCAACAGCTGGGCGAACTTTGACCGAGCCACCTATGATCTTCGAGTCGAACTTTCCGAAGACCCGGATGTTCTTTGCGGAAATTTCGAGGCCATATTCGACACGAGCGCACTCGATGAGGGGAGCCGTCAGATCCTCCAAGGGCGTTGGATTGACGAAAGCCCTGCTTCCGTCTCTCTCGATAAGGTGGGGGACTTTGTTCTTTATCTGGCTCTGGAATCGCCTGAGAAGTGCTTCGTCAACTTGGGGCTTGGCCGTGGACTTTTGCATTCCTTATCTTACCCATTGGGGATATGGCTTTATATAACGTATGTCATAAACGTGCGTTATGACCCAGACCTACAAGGCCCCAGACATTCCAAGCGATAGAATCACCCCCGAATTCGTTAGGGACGAGTTGCTCAGCTGTTTCGAAAGCGCCAATAGAGAGTTCGCCACCCTGCTCAACCAACCAGTTACCGACGAACAGCTCAAACAGCAAGTGAAACAGTTCGTAGAATCAGTCTTCGTCAACTGCGGCGCCAGCTACACAGACCCGACCAAACAGGGAATCTTGACGGCCATGAACCAGTGCCGGACCAACGCTGAGAAGATGATGGGCCCCCAAGGAGCCGGAATCATACAACACCACTACGATGAAATGATGAAACTGGTCGACAGACTACGAGAACGGCCAGTCTACGTCGCAACATCTCGTCTTGTCTAATTCCAACAAAGACGAGGTCAGCGGATCGGACAAAGCTCCTCCTCTCGTAAGTCATTAGTACGTCTCGCTCCGCACAACCCCCAGAATTGGAGTCCGTAACCCAACAGCTTCACACCCCTAGAGTCGTCCGGCTCGACCGTATCGTCGAAGAGACGCCTTCAATCCGTTCTTTCTGGTTCAGCGACTCTACCCTCCACAACGCCAAGCCTGGCCAGTTTGCTATGGTTTGGGTGCCGGGTGTGGATGAGGTTCCGATGAGCGTGCTAGCATTTCACGGGAGAACAGAGGCGGGTGTCGTGATCAAGAAGGGTGGGCCAGTTAGCACTGCGCTTTGGGAGAAGAAAGTCGGGGACAAGTTCTGGGTCCGAGGTCCGTACGGCCACCCCTTCAGCGTGGGACACCACCACAAACTACTGGTTGTCGGTGGAGGAACAGGACTTGTGCCGCTCATCTCTTTCCTAGTCCATCTGAGAGGACGAGATGTCACATTGATCACTGGTGCGAGGACCTCGAGCGAGCTCTTGTTCAAGGACTGGCTGCTCAGTGAGAGCAAGGACCACCACTTCAAGCTCGTCTTCGCCACCGACGATGGAACATACGGGGAAAAGAATCAGGTCCCGAAGGTCGTCGAGCACGTATTGAAGGAAGGAACCTTCGATGCAATCTACACCTGCGGACCCGAACCCATGATGAAACTAGTTTACGACCTGGCGATGCAGAAGAGATGCCACATCCAGGTCAGTCTTGAACGAGTGTTCAAGTGCGGAATCGGAATATGCGCCGCCTGCGTAATCGGCCCATACCTTGTCTGCCATGACGGACCAGTATTCTCGGAAAGAGAACTCAGCGGGATGCCAGAGTTCGGAAAAACCCGACGAGACCTCTCAGGCAAGAGAGTCCCTCTAGGGACAGGGCACTGAGTTCCCTTAACATGCGAAACATTGATGTCTAGAATTCGTCATCGAGACCACTCGCTGTCGATGTGCAGAAGAAATGCCACAAGTAGTTTCGGTCGTCTCTCTTCGCTTTGCTCTCTGCTCGCTATTCCAAGCCTAGAAATTGCGAGTTTGGACTCAGTCCGAAATCTCCGTTCTTAGGAAGTTATGGCGCTCGATGACTGATCGAGAACTGTCCGCCCTTTTTGGTAGAACCCTAGAGGCAGTTCGCTCCCATCGTCAAGATTTACTCGGTCCCCGTTGGACTTCTCCCTCGAAACGTTGGGAAGGCAAACCGGGCATAGTCTTCGAGAAAGACTTAGTCCGAGAGTATCTTAATGGTTCGAGCCAATCTCTGATCGCAGAGAAGTTTCATATCGAATGGCGCAAGCTTAGGCAAGTACTCCTTTCTCACAGGGTCCCAATTCGCGGGAAGTCGCAGCAAATGTTCATGGACCTTCATGGGAGATCTCCTAAGATCAGGCTTCGGCTCAACCGCTCCAAGCTCTACATCATTTTCGCGATGTTTGGTGACGGTCTTCGACCCACGAGCCAGACGAAACAAAGAACTCACATAATTGGAATCGCTGCTGGAAAGGACCGAGACTTCGCGGAGAACTGGATCTCCGAATTCGAACAAGAATACTCAGTCCGACCGGCTCTCAGAACAGTTGGAATCAACAATATCCAAGCCTCGATTTCCTCTCTCGACATCTGGAATGATCTGCACAGTTACGCCTCTTTCGGAACCCGATCCTGGGGTCTACGAAAAGAAGCTCTCGGGCACTTGACATCCGACGAAGCGTCTCGGACCGACGTGGGATACGGCCTGAGGGGCTTCTTCGATGCAGACGGTTCTGTAAAATACCAAGCCAAAAGATCTTCAAGACAAGTCACCGTCACCTCGGTTAACCCGGAAGGTCTACGGCAGGTCTCCACTCTCCTTGGCAAAATTGGACTCCGACACAGCGTCTACGAAGATAGCATCGCCATATTCGGTCGGAGAAACCTCTTGGATTATCAGAGAATGATTGGGTTCGGAATCGCTAGAAAGAACGAAGCGTTAAATAACATGATCTCGACTTTTCGAGTTAGATGAGAGAGGGAGGGTTGTAAGTACGCCAACACACGGCTCGTTGACCAATCGAAGTCGACACAAAGTCCCTTCGGGTCTGAGCGGGCAAGGTCAGGCAGCAGACCCCTAAGATTCAAGCATTGGATAAGCCAGGCCTCTCGCCAAGAGAGAGGGTCCGGCGGAATTCTGAGAAGAGGTTCGTCCTCGGCAGAAAACCAGGTCAGAACTATATCCGAACCTAAACGCTCGCCAGACAGTTCGGTCCGCTTATGACCGAAGAATCGGACCCAAGCCTTACTTGCGTGTTTACCTTATTAGCGGCAGTCAACAGTAGCTCTTGCCGATATCAGATGGAAAAAGCCACTCAGATGCAACGCGGACTCATGGTACGTGTAGTTTTGTCAATAATCACGCTAGCGGCTTTCTTGGCCGGTTCTCTGATCGTTGTTGGCTTCTACACCAACTACGACTGGTTTCAGAAAATCGTAGTAATCCTGGTCGCCATGATAATCGCATTTGCGGCGCTGGCAATTATGTGGGTCACTTGGGCCGGTCGCAGAGGGATGATGGGCTGGTGGAGAGACTAGCCCAATAGCGGTTGAACTGTCAAGCTCTTATCTAGAACGCTTCCTCCCAAGCCTCGGCCAACTAGCTTCGGGACCTGGCATTGTCTCTGTTAATTGATACTCTACTCATCGTTCAATCGACCCTAGTGTTCCTTCTGGCCGGATACGAGTATCTTATCCTAATGGACTTCCCAGCCTTACCCGAAAATACCATGGCCCCGTCGAACAGTTCTATGGTTTCGATTATTCTTCCGGTTCGAAATCAGGCAAATACAGTATCCGAATGCGTGTCCTCACTGATTGGCTTGGATTATCCCGCGAAAGAGGTCATCGTTGTAGATGGCAATTCGACGGACGGAACCCAGAACATTCTCAAGAGCTTTGATGGTAAGATCAAACTCGTCGAGGAAGAGCCTCTTCCTCAGGGCTGGGTGGGAAAGAACTGGGCCTGCCACCTAGGCTACAAGCAAGCCACTGGCGATCTACTCCTTTTCACGGACGGCGACTCTGTCCATTCGCGCGACAGTCTAACAAAAACCGTGAACTTTCTGCAAGACACCAAAGCGGACCTCGCTACCCTCGCCCCCGCCGCGATTCTTCGAACTTTCTGGGAGAAACTTCTCCAGCCTCCTATTTTCTGGTTGATTATGATGTTCGTCGGCGGCAAATGGGTCAATGATGACAGCAAACCACGTTGGGCCCTTGGAAATGGCCAATACATGCTCTTCCGACGTGAGGCCTACGACAAAGTAGGCGGACACTATGCGGTCCGGGACAAGATAACTGAGGATTATTCCCTTGGCAGATTGATCAAAGCCCAGAGCCTTAGGCTCAGAATGGTCACGGCCTCTGGGTCGCTGGGTGTTCGAATGTACTCTAGTCTCCCGGAGATCTGGAGGGGATGGAGGAAGAACTTCTACTCCGTCTCAGGAAACCATCCACTTTTTCGGGCCGTTTACCGACTCGTACTCCTTTTCACAATTCTCGTTCTACCGTTCATCGTGCTTGGATACGGCATCTACCTTGCACCAGGCATGCCCCTGAACATCTACCTTCTCACGGGTGTTTTCATGGCCGCGTTCCTGTGGCTTGGGCTCATCATCCTCGACCGATCGATCCGGGTAAACCCACTCTACGCGCTTTTACTACCCTTCGCCATCATGGTCTACATGGGAATAGGCATCGACTCGACTGTCAGAGGAGCACTAGGTCTAGGCTTCTCATGGAAGGGGCGAGTATATGGAAAACCCATAACTGGCCCGCTCGAAACCGGAGTTCCCTGAGATAGCAAACACGAGTGGGAATGAGTGCATTGAGCCAGACAACCGAACAAGTCTCTACCGAAATTGTAGAGCGTCTGCTCAGTCTTGACCGTCCCTCCCGCGAGGACATCAACCGAATCAAGATCGAAGTCTGCAGGCTACACAGGTCACCTACTGTTCCCCCTAACTCCGATCTTCTTCAGCGGCTCCCTGGTTCGGAATTCATCCGGCTCAGGCCTCTCCTTATCGGTAAACAGGTTCGTAGCGCTAGCGGAGTAACTACTGTCGCTGTAATGCCCAAGCCATACGCTTGTCCCCACGGAAAGTGCACATACTGTCCGGGTGGGCCGGAGGTCGGAGTCCCGAGAGCTTACACTGGACAGGAGCCAGCTGTCATGCGAGCTCTGGAGAATGAATACGACCCCTTCCTCCAGGTTCAGAGCAGGGTCGCTCAGCTTCGGGCAATGGGACACCCGGTCGACAAAGTAGAGCTGATCCTTGTCGGCGGTACATTTCCATTCCTACCAAGAACCTACCAGGAAGACTTCGTCAAACGATGCCTCGATGCGTTGAATGGCGTCGACTCACCTTCCCTGGAAGAAGCGAAGAATCTCGCTGAATCAGCAAATGTCAAGAACGTCGGGATTACCGTCGAAACCAGGCCCGACTGGGCACGGAAGGGCCATGTGGATCACATGCTTTCGATGGGGGTAACACGCGTCGAGATAGGGGTCCAGACCTTGTACGACGATGTCTATGAGAGAATTCATAGAGACCATACTGTCGCCGATGTTGTTCAGGCAACACAGACCCTAAAGGATTCAGGAATCAAGGTCGGGTATCACATGATGCTAGGACTCCCAGGCTGCGACGCTTCGCGGGATTTAGACGCGTTCCGGAAAATCTTCGAAGACCCCGACTTCAAGCCTGACATGCTGAAGATCTATCCATGTCTGGTCACGCCTGGAACACAGCTCTACGAAGAATGGAGGAGAGGAGAGTGCAAGCCCTACTCCACCGAGGAATCAGCCTGTCTCATCGCAGAGATCAAACAGTTCGTCCCACGCTGGATTAGGATCATGAGGATCCAGAGAGAGATACCGGTGGATGGGATCGCTGACGGCGTGAAGCACGGGAATCTCCGACAGCTCGTCCAGCAAGAGCTGACGCGTCGTGACATGAAATGTGAATGCATCAGATGCAGAGAAGTCGGCATCCACTTCCTCAATAGTGGAGAAAGTCCCGACTTGGAACAAATCCGACTTCAAAGGGTCGACTATGAAGGTTCCGGGGGAACTGACATTTTCCTATCTTTCGAGGATCTCAAAAATGACATACTCGTTGGGTACGTTCGACTTCGAATACCAACTGAAAAGGCTCACAGACCCGAGATAGCGGGACAGGATGTCGCGATTATCAGGGAACTGCACGTTTTCGGGCAGACAGTTCCGGTGGGCGAAAGGCTTGCGGGGGCGTTCCAGCACAAGGGCTACGGGTCCAAGCTTCTCACAGAAGCAGAACGAATCGCGACAGAAGAGCACGACTGTCAAAAACTGCTCGTCATAAGTGCCCTAGGCACCAAAAGGTATTACTCGCGGTTCGGCTATACAAACGACGGACCCTACGTGTCGAAAAGCCTAGCCTAGGAAACAAATTCGAGGTCAGTCTATTGGTGAAAGAGTGGAACGAGTGTTTGAACCCTGATGTTTGTAGGTCCGACTAGTGCAGGAGTTCGAAACGCCCGGGATCTTTGAACCTCGGCGTCGGCGTCAATCGGACGAAGAGATTCTATGGAGTGGAAGAGCAAGATTTTCCCGGAGACTATTTGCTGTCGCTTTTTTGGGGCTATTTGCTCTTGGGTGCATTGTCTACTTCGCAGTATTAGGTGAGGTTCTTCTCGCAATGTCGTTTGGGTTAGTACTCGAGTCCAGTATTGTAATCCTAGGTCCATTATTCTTTGCATTTCGAGGCTCTAGATATCACATAACTGATCGGAGGATTCTGGTTCGACGAGCGGATCGGGTCCGAGGGTCTGTCCCACTTGAGGACGTTCGCACGGCAATCATAACAAAGACAGGCTTTCTGGGAGTTGCATCCCTCAACGTTTATCATTACAAAAACCGTTTGGGGAGTTCGTTTCTAGGCGGGACCCCACAAGACGGCGAAGGCCTTCCTGCTGACTGTTTGAGTCTAGGACTACTTGGAAAGAGTCAAGCGGAAGAAGCCGAACAAGTTGTTCTGCAGGCAAAGTATGCGAAAGACAAAGGCCTGATCTGAATTCAGGCCGTGAAACTGGTCAACAAAAAGACCGGAAACCTCATCCAGAAATATCCTTAACCTAAGGCAAAGGACACCCGGCCAATACCAAATAGGTCTGTAGGTATGTCTGTCTCAGCGCTAGAAGGATATCACGGGGAGATTCTTCGCCGCCTAAGAAAGTCTGGTGCGAAAGTCGGGAGCGTCATTCGGCTAACCTCGAAATCAGGGGAGGTGTTCGAAGGGATCCTCATCCCCAGGTCGGAATATTCTGATCCCAGACACATCGTCTTGAAGATGAGAAACGGCTACAACATTGGCATCTCACTGGAGAGAACAGAGAAGCTGGAGGTCATCGGCGAGGGTGAGAAACCGCATTTCACCAAGCCTTCTTCACCGCCGATTCGTGTTGGACTACCCAGGGTTGCTATCATAAGCACTGGTGGGACCATCGCGAGTAGGGTTGATTATCGCACTGGGGCTGTGCAGCCAGCGCTCACCGCGGCCGACCTCGCAAGCGTAGTTCCCGAACTCTCGTCTATCGCCGAGGTAGACGCCCACATACTCTTCAGCGAGTACAGTGAGAACATTGGCCCAATGCATTGGAAGGGCATGGCCGAAGAAGTCGCGAAGCGAATAGCGGACGGTGCAGAAGGAGTTGTCATAAGTCATGGGACAGACACTTTGCACTATACCGCTGCGGCCTTGAGTTTCGCTCTCTCAGGCCTGCCTATCCCAGTCCTGCTTGTCGGAGCCCAGCGTTCTTCTGACCGTCCCAGCTCGGACGCAGCCTCCAACCTCACAGGAGCAGTCGCTCTGGCCGCGAGAGCCGACATGGCCCTTGTCGGAGTTGCCATGCACCAAGACCTCTCCGATCACATCATCCTTGCTCATCGAGGCACCAGGGTTCGAAAATGTCACACCAGTCGTCGAGACGCCTTCAAATCGATAAACGCCAATCCGCTGGCGAGCTACGATTTGAAAACCGGCCAGATCGAACTGACGAATGGAGTTCCAAAGAGAGACAAGTCCCGGAAGCTGGCCTTGAGATCTCGTTTTGACCAACATGCATACTTGATCAAATTCTACCCCGGGTTCAACACTTCCATGATTGACTCAGCGGTTTCTGCAGGAGCCCGCGGAATAGTCCTCGAGGGAACAGGGTTAGGTCATGTTTCTAGACAGTTGTTCGATTCGGTGAAGAAAGCGTTGAAGCGGGAGATCCCCTTCTTCATGACCTCCCAGACTATATGGGGACGAGTAGACATGAACGTCTACAACACCGGGCGCGACCTACTCAATCTCGGAGTCACTCCTCTCGAAGACATGATCGCTGAAACGGCAATTGTCAAGCTGATGTGGGTTGTAGCCCAGACCAAATCGGCCAGTAAGATTCGAGAAATGATGCTTCGGTCGATTGCAGGCGAAATGACTTCGAGGACATTGGTGGAGGCTTCCTAGTCGTCTATAGATTATCGAGCCGTAGGCCTCAAGGTCGGCGTCGAGATACACCGACAACTCGACACTGAGCACAAGCTCTTCTGCGACTGTCCAACCCTTCTATCAATAAAGCCACCCACAGTCACCTTCGAAAGGAGACTTCGGCCTACACAAAGTGAGCTAGGCCAAATTGACCCCGCCGCCCTCTTCGAGTTCCACAAGGGCAAGACCATCACTTACGAGGCGGACCCGGAAACCACCTGCCTCGTGGAACTGGACGAGGAACCTCCCCACCTCTTGAACCCGGAAGCATTGGATGTCGCCCTTACCATGAGTATGCTTCTACACGCAAAGCCGATGGATGAGATTCACGTTATGCGAAAGGTCGTTATTGACGGGTCCAACACAACCGGATTCCAGCGAACAGCTGTCATCGCACTCAACGGGTCCATAACAGTAGACGGAGTAGAAGTACCAATAGAACAAGTAACGCTCGAAGAAGATGCGGGGCGAAAAACAGGCGACACGAAGACCTCAGCAGTCTTCCGCCTCGATCGGCTCGGAGTTCCACTGATAGAAGTCTCAACTGGACCAATAATCCACGACCCAGAACAAGCCGGAAAAGTTGCATTCGCCATTGGCGGCATTCTCCGGGCAACCAAGAAGGTAAAGCGAGGTCTAGGAAGTATTCGACAGGACCTTAACGTATCGATTAAGGATGGCGCCCTCGTCGAGGTCAAGGGGGTTCAGGAGCTCGAACTCGTTTCTAAGGCTGTAGGCTACGAGGTTCAGAGACAGCTCGGGCTTCTCGAGGTCAGAGATGAACTCCGGCAGAGGAACGTCAAGGCTTCGGATATCAAAGATGAATTCGTTGACGTCACGAGTATTCTCTCAGGTTCCGAATCGAAGATCGTCCAATCCACTCTCAATCAAGGAGGAGTCGCGCTGGCAGTCAAACTTTCCAGTTTCAAGGGACTCCTCAAACGCGAACTCATCCCCAACATTCGGCTCGGAACAGAGATGGCCAAGCGCGCCGTCTTCTGGGGTAGGGTCGGGGGAATTTTTCATTCAGACGAGCTTCCTGCTTATGGAATTGATTCGAGTCATGTAGAAGAGGTCGCGAAGAGCCTCGGATGTGGAGAACTTGATGGGTTCGTTATTGTAGCGGACAATCTCGACAATGCGAAAGACGGATTGAGGGCAGTTGTAGAACGTGCTCGGGAGGCCGCGGAACGAATTCCAGAAGAAACACGGGCGGCAAACCCTGACGGGACCACTGTCTATCTGCGCCCAAGGCCTGGAGCTGCGAGAATGTATCCAGAGACTGATGTCCCACCGGTTCAAATCGGCGAGGGCCGACTTGAACGACTTTGGGAGAACCTTCCCCGAATGCCGGAAGAGCTAGCGAAAGAGCTGGAGACAAAGCATAGTCTCAGCCCCAAGCTAGCCACTCAGCTCGTGGATTCCGATTATCTTCCCGCTTTCGAGGAAATTGTCGCGGGAGCAAAAAGCGTCGCACCCAGCTTCGTCGCAACAATCCTTACGGAATCTCTGAGAAGCCTGCAAAGGGAACAAGTGCCCGTGGAAAACGTGCGGGAAGACCAGCTCAAACAAGCGTTCGACCTAGTTTCCAAGGGTGAAACCGCGAAAGAGTCTGTTCTGGACGTTCTCAGATGGCTTGCATTCCATCCAGATGGAGCCGCCGAAGAAGCGGTGGAAATGCTAAACCTCCGAATGCTGACCAAGTCGGACCTAGAGAATATCATCAGCAAAGTTGTTGAATCGAATCAAACCCTGGTTCAAGATAACGGTGCCAAAGCTCTCGGAAGAATGATGAACCTAGTAATGGGCGAGGTGAGGGGACGAGCCGACCCTCGACGGGTCACTGAGCTGCTTAGGACCCGTTTGGAACAGGTCAAAGCATGACAGGCACGAAAGACGAGTTGAAGGTCGAAGATATTGCCCTTGACGATCTCGATAAGAAGATTCTTCACTGGTATCTCATTGACGCTCGCCTCTCCTACAGAGAGCTAGCGCACAAGCTAGGCGTCTCCACAACCACAGTCCAATCGAGAACCGCAAAACTGGAGAAGGCGGGAATCATACGCGGCTACTCGGCCATGTTCGACCATGACAAGATCGGCTTCCAGCTCACCGCCATCACAGAGGTGAGCGTCGCCAAAGGCAAGCTGCTCGAGCTGGAGAAGGAGGTCGCCAAGATGCCTCAGGTGCTAGCAGTATACGATGTTACAGGACTCACCGATGCGATGGTTATCGCGAAATTCAAGAGCCGAGACGACCTGAGCAAGTTCACTAAAGCTCTTCTAGCCATGCCCTTCGTGGAACGAACGAACACCCACATCGTCCTCACGACTGTAAAGGAAGATTTTCGTTTGCTCTAATCGGACCTTAGACGCGTGGCTTCCTTAAAAGATTGAACGGTCTTCTTCAGCTGAGTCTCCACCTCACTCGGATCATCGAGATGGTTTCCAATGATTCTGACCAAAGCGCTTCCCACAATTGCCCCGTCAGCTCCGGACTGGATGACGGCGGAAACGTGTTCCGGTTGCGAGATACCAAATCCAGCGGAAATCGGGATCTTTCCTCTCGCCAAGGACTTAACAGTCTTGACCGCTTCGAGCGCTTGTGGGCTGAGCGAGTCCCGAGGACCCGTAACACCATAGAGTGACACGAGATAGAGGAAACCCTTCGACTTGTCGAGAACGGTTCGCAATCTAGTCCGAGAAGTGTTTGGTGCTGCTAGGTAGATGTTATCGATATTGTGTTTCAGGGCAACGTTTCTGAATTCGTCGCTCTCTTCAACAGGCAAATCCGGGACGACGATCCCATCAACACCACTTTCACGGGCTTTAGTTAGGAAGCGGTCCAAGCCCATCGCAAGAATAGGATTGTAGTAACTCAGAACGACAAACGGGACAGGAGACTGCGATGAGAGTTCTCGGATCAAACCCAGGATTCCTTTAGGCGTGGCTCCTTGGGATAAGGCCCGCATGCTAGAAGCCTGGATCACTGGTCCGTCGGCTATTGGATCTGAGAATGGAATTCCGACTTCAACAATGTCCGCTCCACCTTCTATCAAGGCCGTAGAATTAGCCAAGAATGCTTTCGGGTCCGGGTCGCCGCCTGTCAGGTAAGTGATCAACGCTCCCTCTCGGTGGCTATGAAGTTCTCGGAACTTCGCCTCTATCCTGTCGTCATTGGGCAATGTGCTTGGCAATTATCTCCACATCCTTGTCGCCTCTGCCTGAAAGGTTGACGAGGATCGAATCCTTTGTCGCGAGGCTCTTCGCCAGCTTCATCGCGTAACTGATAGCGTGGGCCGATTCTAGAGCCGGCATGATCCCCTCCAGTTGGGAGAGAGTCTTGAAGGCGTCCAAAGCTTCCTCATCGGACACGGTAACATACTTGGCTCGCCCCTCGTTCATCAAGAAGGCGTGTTCCGGCCCAACCCCGGGATAGTCAAGCCCGGCTGAAATACTCCGGGTCGTCTGCACTTGTCCCGCTTCGTCCTGCAGAACATAGGTCATCATGCCATGCAGGACCCCTTCGCGTCCGGCAACCAACGGTGCCGCGTTTTGTCCCGGCGACAAACTTTCCCCGCCAGCCTCGACTCCGTAAAGGTTGACATCCAGGTCGTGCAAAAACGAATGGAAGATTCCGATCGAATTGCTTCCCCCACCGACGCACGCAACAACAGCCTTAGGGAGTTTACCGTCTGCTTGTAGGATCTGCTTCCGCGCCTCCTTCCCGATCACGCTCTGAAAGTCCCGGACCATCGTCGGGTAAGGATGTGGGCCCACAACCGATCCCAGAAGATAGTACGTCTCCTGAACGTTTGTAACCCAGTCCCTCAACGCTTCATTGATCGCATCCTTCAAGGTCCTGGACCCGGACTCAACTGGATGCACCTTGGCGCCGAGCATCTTCATCCTGTACACGTTCAATTTCTGTCGGTCCATGTCCTCACTTCCCATGTAGACCTCAGCCCCCAACCCTAGAGCTGCACAAGCCATAGCAGTAGCAACCCCATGCTGTCCCGCCCCTGTTTCAGCAATGATCCTCCGCTTCCCCATTTTCTTAGCAAGGAGAGCTTGGCCGAGAGTATTGTTGATCTTGTGCGCGCCACCATGCAAGAGATCCTCTCTCTTCAGGTAGATTCTGGCCCCTCCAACGTGGCGAGTCAGATTGGCAGCAAGGTACAGTGGCGTAGGTCTGCCGGCGAAGGTATCAAGCCAGCCCGCCAACTCTTTCTTGAAGGAGGGGTCGTGGGAGAACTTGTTGTATGCCTCCTCAAGTGCCCTGAGTGGCTCCATCAAGGTCTCAGGGACATACTGCCCGCCGTATTTTCCGAACTTGCCTGGTTTCGAACCTGTTCTAGATTCTGCGTGTTTCTTCAAGAGTTAACCAGCTCCCTGACCTTGCCCTCTATGTCAAACGATCTCATTATCGAAGTTCCAACAAGAAAAGCCTCCGCGCCCGCGGCCTTGAGCCGTATAATGTCCCGCGGGGATTCTATCCCGCTTTCAGAAACAATCGGCCTATCAACATCAACATTCTCTGCAAGGATCTTCTCGGTAGTCGAGAGGTCCAACTGGAAAGTAGACAGATTACGGTTGTTGATACCGTAGAGGTCAGGCCTGAATCTCCGAAGGCTCTCAAACTCGCTAGCGCTGTTCGCCTCCACTAAGACCTCCAGTCCAAGCCGATTAGCTTCAAGAATCATACTATCAAGCCCAATATTGGACAATTTCCTGCTGAAGATTTCGGAAATGAAGACCACTGCACTGGCTCCTGCCCTCCGTCCAGCCTGGAGTTGCTTCGGCGACACTACGATGTCTTTCATTATCGTCGGCACTTGTACTTCCTTACTGATCGTAACCAGAGTGTCTAAATTGCCATCAAAGTTTTCGGGGTCCGTAAGGACCGAGAGCGCACATGCTCCGCCATTCAGCATTGCTTTTGCAATCAGGAGTGGGTTTTCAGATTCTCTGATCTTTCCAGCTGATGGGGAGGCGTATTTGATCTCCGTGATGACCGGCGTCTTTTTGCTTTCTTGGATTGCTTTGACCAAGCCTCTGTGCGACGCGTTCGCGGTTCCACCGTTGTCGTAGTAGCCTCGTTTGACTCTAGCTCTGGCCTTTGCAGCGAGCTCGGGCAAGTGGTCAACCAAGAACGTCAAGCCAGATTCTTGAGCCGGTGAGTGTCTCCACCCGAGAACTCTACAAGCTGATACAGTGTTTGGAACGGCTTTCCATCACTCACGACTTTGGAAGCTATCTCGACTCCCTCTCTGAAGCTCTCGGCTCTTTCACAAAGGACCAGCCCTGCCGCCGCGTTCGCCAAAACCATTTGGACGCGGGGGTCATTATGTCCGAGATGTCCGGATAGGATCTTTGCTGTAAGGCGTGCGTTCTCCTCCGGGTCCGAGCCCGCAACCTCCTCAGCTGCGCTTCTCTTGAAGCCCAAATCTTCGGGCTCCACCTCGTCTCGGAATATTCTTCCGTGTTGACGCCTTACAATGATTGTTTTACCCGTCATGGAGATCTCATCGACTCCGTCGAGCCCATAGACAGTCATCACGGATTTCGCTCCCAAGTTGTGGGCTGCGAGGCACATAGGCTCTAGAAGCTCACTGTCGTAGACTCCGATCAGCTGAGCGTTTGCGCCTGCTGGGTTCGTTAGGGGGCCGAGGATGTTGAATACTGTGCGTACTCCTATCTCGCGTCTCACCGAGGCTACGTTTTTCATCGCCGGATGGAAGTTGGGTGCGAACATGAACCCGATTCCGATCTCTTCGATCGCTCGCTCGACCAACTCTGCTTCCATGTTCAGGTTCAGACCCAATTGTTCGAGAACGTCCGCGCTTCCGCACTTGCTTGTGAACGATCGATTGCCATGTTTTGCCACCGGAACACCGGCTGCCGCGATTACGAAAGCCGCGGTGGTGCTTACGTTGAACGTTTTCGTTCTATCCCCGCCGGTCCCGCAAGTATCCAATAGGTAGCTGTTTATTTTCGGGTGGATTCTACTGCTGAATTCCCTCATTACCTGCGCTAGGGCAGTGACTTCGTCAGCTGTTTCCCGCTTCTTCTTCAATCCTATCAGAAAGGCTGCGACCTGCGAAGACGTCGCCTCTCCAGACATGATTTCCTTCATTGTAGCCTTCGCCTGGTCGGACGTCAACTCGTGGTTCTCGAGGAGAAGCGGGATGCATTCCTTGATCATCCTGTTCAGTCCTCCAGGAAGTTCTCGATGATCCGATGCCCCGGCAGAGTAAGGATAGACTCGGGGTGGAACTGAACGCCTTCAATGGGGAACTCTTTGTGGCGGACGCCCATTATCTCATTGTCATCGACAGACTGCGCGGTCACTTCGAGGCTTTTCGGTAGGCTCTTTCTTTCCGCGACAAGCGAATGATATCTCGTAGCCTCGAAAGGACTCTTCACTCCACGAAGGACCCCTTTTCCATCGTGTCTAATTGGGCTGGTCTTGCCGTGGCGAAGTCTTCTCGCTCGAATTATCCCGCCACCGAACGCGTGAACAATCCCTTGATGTCCCAAGCAGACGCCCAGAGTCGGGGTTTCGCTACTCACTTCTCGGATGATAGTCGTGCACGTCCCAAAGTACCGGCTATTGCTGGGAGTGCCAGGGCCGGGGGAGATTATGATCCTGTCAGGTGAGAGTTCCTTGACGCCTGCGACATCAACCCCATCGTTCCGTTTCACGACAACCTTGTCTGCAATCTCACCCACGTACTGGGCTAGGTTGTAGACGAAGCTGTCGTAGTTGTCGAGGATCAGAACCTTCAGCGGTCTTCCTCCTGGGCTTGATCCATAGCCGTAAACAATGCAGCCGTCTTCCTCTCCGACTCGATCCACTCCCGGTCAGGGACCGAATCCGCAACTATCCCGGCTCCGGACTGGAGGTAGCAGTACCCGTCTTGGGCGGATAGGGTCCTGATTGTTATCGCAAAATCAGAGCTTCCATTCGCAGAGAAGTAGCCTACCGCTCCTGCGTAAGGACCCCTCGCAGTGGTCTCCAGTTGCTCGATAATTTCCATGGCCCGAACCTTGGGGGCTCCTGAAACAGTTCCGGCAGGAAAAACAGCCTTGAACAAGTCGAAGCTAGTCGCGTTCTTTCTTAGTTGTCCTGTAACCTTGGAAACAATGTGTTGGACATGGCTGTAGCCCTGAACTCTCATAAACTCGGGAACCTTAACCGTTCCATACTCGCAGACTCTGCCAAGGTCATTCCTTGCCAAGTCCACGAGCATCACGTGTTCCGCTCGTTCCTTTTCGTCCTGAAGCAGCTCTGCCGCCAGTGCTTTGTTTCGCGCAGAATCCCCGGTGAATGGTCGCGTACCAGCGATAGGAAAGCTCTCAGCATTGCGACCGATTTTCCTGGCCAGCATCTCCGGGCTGGACCCGACTATTTCCCTGTCGCCAAACTTGAGATAGTACATGTACGGAGACGGATTGATCCTCCGCAGCGCCCGGTAGAACCGGAGGAGCGAGCCCTTGAACGGAATCTTGTACCTCTTCGACAGAACTACCTGGAAAACATCCCCTGACTCAATGTAGTCCTTGGCCTCTTCGACTCGTTCGCAGAAATCCTCCTGGCTCACATTCGACTTCGGCTTGCCAAAACTAACCTGATCGTTGCCGGCAGAATCGTTCAGTAGTTCCTCTGCTTTTTCTATTCTGTTTTCTTTTCGGTAGAAGTAGTGTGTTTTGCCGCTGACGTGGTCGAAGACGATCCCATCTTCGAAAAGTCCGTATTCTAAATCGGGAAACCCGTTGCCTTTGTTTCCCAGTCTAGGAATTCTTTCAAAGGAACGCACGAGGTCGTAGGACGCGTATCCGACAAGGCCTCCGGCGTATCTTTCGCCGGCGCTTCGTTCCTTTACTGGGCTGTTGTGACTCGCTAGAATGGCAAGCGGATCTTCGCACTTTTCGATCCTCCTCTCAGATTTCTGACGGTCGTGGATCTCAGCTTGTTTTCTTGAGGTCCGAATGATCTTCTGTGGGTCGAATCCTAGGAACGTGTATCTGGTTAGGCGGCGCGGTCCTTCAACCGACTCGAGAATGAAGCACGTATCGAACTTGTATCTGATGGATGCGAAAACGTCGATTGGTTGTTTTCTAGTTTCTAGCGGAAGATAGTTCAGTCTGGTGGGGCGCGTTGTCAGCTGCTGTCCAAAGACTATACCCCATGGAGGTCGCCTTTACCTTCCTGCCCGTATGTCGCTTTTATAGCTTGCGTGACCACTTTTGTACATTCGATACAAGCCTCTTCTTCACACCGCTCGCCTGCTTAGATCTAATCTGGGCAAGATTGGTCGCAAGTTCAAGAAATTTCTGTCTGACGGGCGGGAGAAACGGATTCAACTGTTGAATTCCCACAATCACGTCCCAACCGTCGAGCATCCTGACAATCCTGCCTTCAGTCTCTCTAAGAGACTGAGTTCTAGGCTCTCCACCCATCCCATTCAGGCCTAGCCCTAGAGAGATCAGCGCAAAATGATGGAGGCCTTGGACGTAGGCCATGGCGCGGTCATGCTGTGCCGCTGACATTGTCTGAATCTTCGATCCACCACTCTGGAGTGCGCGAGATAGCCTGGTCCATTTCTGGCCTGGACTGTATGGCACCGCAACAATGATCTGATCGTGAAGATGATCTACGCCGGGTCCAAAGAGAGGATGCAAGCTCACGTATTCCAGTCCTTTCGGGATTTTTTCTGCAACTCTGTCCGATATTCCAGTCTTGACCGACGAGAGATCAGCAAGGAGGCTGCCGGTTGTCATAAGAGACGCTGTTTCAGTCGCAACCCTGACAGTTTCCTCCATCGGCACCGACAGGATCACCATGTCCGAAGAAGCTGCGTCCAGGATTGTTCCCGGTTCGACTTCCATCTCCTTGGCAGCTGTTCGAGTCTTGCTGATCTCTCGACCAGCCAGCTTGACTTTCGCCCCGTGGAGGCTGGAGAACCGGGCGAAGAAACGCCCCATCCCGCCAGTTCCGCCCACTATCAGGATTCTTGTCTGGTCAAGTCTCTTCGCGGACTTTTCAGGCTGGTCTCGCTGGGCCTGGACACTGAAGGTGAAAATCTGCTCGAATATTGGCTGTATGAGCTTCGGATCGAGGTCCAGTGATGTGGCTGCGCGTTCTATCTTTCGGAGGATGATTTTCTCTCGCTCGGGATCGCGATACTCGAGATGTCTCTGCTGCTTGATACGTCCAAGGAGCCTAGCGTTCTCGTATCTGTTCTTGAGAAGCTTAACTATTTCTTGGTCTAGCTCGTCTATCCTATCCCGAATCCTAGATACGTCGTCCATTGAGAGTTAGCTCTTCAGGACCCGAGGAATCATTCCGCCGCGGATCATCAAATCCGCTAGTCCTATCGCCACCATGCCTTGGACGACGGGGACGGCCTTGGGGACTACGCATGGGTCGTGTCTTCCTTTGACCCCGAGCTTAGCCTCTTCCATTTGGGATACGTTCACGGTCTTTTGCTCCTTAGCGATTGACGATGGTGGTTTGAAAGCAACCCTGAGTAGTAGAGGCATTCCGGTCGACATTCCGCCCAGAACTCCTCCGGAATTATTGGTTAGCGTGACCACTTTTCCCTCTTTGATAACGTACTGGTCGTTGTTTTCGGATCCCTTCAGATGACTTGCCTGGAATCCGGCTCCAAATTCGACTCCTTTGACTGCGGGGATTCCGAAAAGTATCTTGGCGAGTTCCGAGTCGATGGCGTCAAAGAGTGGCTCACCAACGCCCACGGGAAGGTTTAGCGCTGTACACTCGACGACTCCTCCGACACTGTCCCCATCGGCTTTTGCGTTTATCACTGCTTGCCGCATTTTCTCCGCGATCACCGGATCTGGGCACCTCATCGAGTTCTCGTACGTGCCTTTCTTGACAGCTTCATTACTGGGAGGGCTATCCAATCGAACTCCGTCGATAGCCTGGGTGTAGGCGAGGACCTCCACTCCAAACGAGGAAAGAAGTTTCTGGGCGATTGCTCCAGCGGCGACGAATGCTGCGGTCATTCTTCCTGAGAGTCTTCCGCCTCCTCGGTAGTCGCTGAAACCACCATACTTCACCTTCGCCGGATAATCTGCGTGTCCAGGCCGAACAAGGTCTTTCATAGGCTCATAATCAGAGGATCTCACGTCCTTGTTTCGGATGTGCAAAGTCACCGGCGCCCCTGTCGTATGGTCCTGGAATACTCCAGAGAATAGCTCTACAGCATCAGGCTCCCGACGTGCAGAGACAACTTCTTTCTCTTGCGGGATTCGCAAGTCCAATGCCTGTTGAATATCATCGAGCGTCAACGAGAGTCCGGCCGGGCAACCGTCCACAGTAACGCCTACCACAGGGCCGTGGCTTTCTCCGAAACAGGTAACAACGAGGGCTTTGCCGATGGAATTACTCCACACTTAGTTGTACCCCCAATTTTGCGAGGTCTTGGAAGAATTCCGGGTAGGATTTCGAAATTGCTTCCGAGTTTTGAATTATTGACTCTCCCTTCGCACCAAGAGAAGCGACTGCGCACGCCATCGCAACACGATGGTCGCTATGTGAATCGAACGCACTTCCGATCAACTCTCTGGTTCCCTCAATCTTGATCATGTCGTCTTCTGCATGAATCTTGGCGCCCATCTTCACCAACTCGGTCGGAAGAGTTTGCAACCTGTTGGACTCCTTGTAAACTAGCCTCTTTACTCCTCGGATTTCTGATGAGCCGTCCGCGAAACATCCAAGGGTCTCAAGCGGCGGGACAAGATCCGGGTTATTGCTCGCGTCAAAATCGAATCCATCAAGTTCTCCTTTCCGAATCGTAAGTTCATCTCCATTCTGTTGGACTTCGAGCCCGATTTCGCGGGCGATTTTCAATATAGCAGAATCAGGTTCAAGCTCGTAGGATCCAAGGCCGGAAATCGTGATATCATCTCCCGCGGTTCCCGTCGCGGCAATGAGGAAGGCCACGGACGAAAAATCTCCCGGAACACGATGAGACGCTGGCGCGAAGCTTTGTGGTGCAGGAATCTTGAACTTCTCATCTAATTCCTCGATCGAGATTCCATGCTTTCTCAACACATCAATGGACATGTTCACGTACGGGCGCGATTCAAGTGCACCTTCCACGTTGATCGTGACATCTCTTATCGCCAGGGGAGCTGCGAATAGGAGTCCCGAGATGAACTGGGAGCTGATGTCGCCTCGAATCGTGACCTCTCCTCCTCTGAGAGGTCCCCTAACCAGTACTTCGAATCCATGCGTGTCGGAAATGGCTCGGGCGGAGACACCTAGAGTTTTGATAGCCTTCACAAGCGGGTCCAAGGGTCTGTTGGCTTGTCTCGGGGTAGCCCTTAGCCTAACTGTCTTCAGAGAAGTGGAGGAAATCGCGGTGAGGAACCTTAGGGTTGCTCCCGAGTCACCGCAGTCAATGGGCCTGTTGGATGTTGTTGGTCTTCTGATTCCATTTGAGATTGTTCGGGTTTTCTTAACAAGAACTTTCGCTCCCAACCTTTGAATCCCCTCAAGGGTTCGCTGAGTATCATCACAATGCAACGCTCCTTCAATGACAGATTTCCCGGGGGACAATAGAGAGGCTAGGAGTGCTCTGTGGGTGTATGCTTTGGAGCCGGGAGCCTTCACTTTTCCGTGAAGCGCCTGTGGACCCTTGAGCCTAACTTTCAAGTCTCGATCATCGCTTTCCTGAAGTTGGGATTTGCTTCGATTATTCGTCCGTCGAATTTCTCGAACATCTGCCGCACTGGCTTCAACTGATTCTCGTCGACTACTGCCGCTATGGCTGGTCCCTTGCCGGACAGTCCTGCTCCATACGCCCCGGCTTCAATCGCCGAGAGTGCTGGGCGAGGGTCTTCTCCGAGGATGGATGAAAGGGCGAGGCCGTTAAGGGTAAGAGCGTCCCAGATGTGGCCATTGCTGGCTTCGCTGTATGCAAGTTCTGAAATCCTTCGGATAGGCGCAAATCTCGTCCGGTCTAGCTGTCTTGTTCGAGTTTTTCGCGATGGAACAAGTATCAGGATCTTAAAATCTCTGGGGATCTTGAGAATTTTTTCCACCTTTCTATGATCATTATCTGTCAGAGCCGCTCCGCCGTGGTAGGATGCGAATGAATCGTCGTAGGCGCCAGTGAGACTTACCCCGGACTCGATGGATGCCTCTACTCCAATGGCAACCAGCGTGTCATCATCTCGCTCCTCGTCCAGTGCGGATACGGTGGCTAAGGCTACGGCGTTGGCTGCCGCGCTGCTGCTCTTGAGACCAACCGCTGCTGGTATGTTGGATGAGGTGATCACTTCTCCCTGCAGCTTCCGCTCATACCCATAATGTTCCAGGACCTTCTGGACCACTGTGACCGCAAGCTTGTTGGATTCCTCTGGATCGGAGGATATGAATCCGGAAATCTGGCCAGGTCCCTCTCGTAAGCTAACCTTCGCTCGGGTCCAAAGATCTACTCCCAGAGCGCCTCCCTTGCCTGTTGGAAACGCGTTTAGAATGCTGATAGCGCCGTGGGAAAGTGCCTGGCCGGTACCCTTCATTTCCAATCCTTCCCCAGGTAATCTACTAGGGAGGAGCGCATGAGAGCGAAGGGAGCGGGCTCGTTGAGCCAGATTTCATAGGACAACGCTGCCTGGTGCACAAGCATCTCTAACGGGCTTATCGTGCCGCGTCCTGCGGGAATGGGTTCGCTGGGCTTGTCGTATGCTAGGTCGAAGACCCAGGCAGTATCTTTCACTCTGTTGAGTGGGATTTTGAGCTGGGATAAGAGAGTCGACGTCCGTATCGGGGTCGCGTTGACGAGAAGGTCCGTATCCTGGAGACTTTTCTCTAAGCTACTCCTGGAAAGTTCTTCATACCAAATTCTGCTGGGACCGGTTGCGTTATCCGCTAGCTCCCGGGCCTTGTCCAATGTTCTGTTTAGAATCCTGAGCGTGTTGTTTTCTGTCGAAAAACGGTGAACTAGTGCCTGAGCTGCTCCTCCCGCTCCGAGCACTACTATCCGCTTATTGCTGGGTTCGAAACCGTAGGATCTCAGAGCTCTGACAGCTCCCTCTCCGTCAGTGTTGTATCCTACAAGTCCCTTCTTTGTTCGGACAACTGTATTGACTGATCCGCTTTTCTTTGCGTTCTCGTCAAGCCCGTCCAACATTTCCAAGATAACTATCTTGTGGGGCATTGTGACGTTGAAGCCGTCAAAACCGAGCGTCCGGGCTGCTTCTACTGCCCGTTTCAGGCTGTCCTTGCTAACCTCGAAAGGTACGTAGGTTCTGTTGAGTGATAGTTTCTCGAAGGTCGTGTTGAAGATCACAGGGCTGAGGCTGTGGGCTACCGGGGATCCGTAGAGGGAGTGGACTCTAGTATCGCCCTTGATCATGTGTTGTTACTCCACACCTAGCATCTCGTAGATTCGGCGAAGTTCGGCAATGGTCGATTGTCCAGGGGCGGTTTCCAGTCCTCTCTCTAGGGACGCGTAGGTGAAGTGGGCTCCGTAGAACGGTGCCAGTAGTCTCGACCAGACTCCCGCCTGTCCCATTGCAAAACTGACCAGCGGCGAGTTCTGATGGTTTGCTTTCAACAAGCTGAGGACAGTGAGATTGTCCTCAGGAATCTGCGCTGTTGTGACGATCTTGCAAACATCGGGCTTGAACTTCTGGAGTTCCACGAGGGTTGAGGCGAGTTTTGCGGGATCAGGCGTTCTGAAGTGATCATGGTGAGATAGTATGATCTTGGCACCTTTCTCTCTAAACGTCTTGATGACACGGTCGAGCCTGCTTGTGGTGAGTTCCAGATCTACGTACTGGAATCCTCCCTCGACTGCCTCCATCAATATCTTCAGACGTTCAGCCTCAGATCTGTCGAAGGATCCCTTCTCCGACAGCGGCCTGTTGGTTCCGATGATTGGTCGTTCTACTGCGCGGGCTATCTTTGTGAGGCCGTGGTAGCTCCGGAGCCTGTCCAGACGAACCTCCACGAGGTCGGCGGACAGTCTCTCGGCCCTCTGTGCTCTTCCCAATAGTTCGGGGGTGTCGGTTGAGGAGATTGAGACGCAGACTTTGGGGTTCACCTTTCGATGACCATCTCGTCCGGTACTTTTGTTCCAAAGTGTCGTCCGCCCTCTTCGAACCGGACCAATACCTCGTCGCCAGGCTTGATCTCTGAAACCGGTTTGGACCCGTCTCTAGTGACCAGCCGGATAGTTTCAGCATTCTGAACTATCGTCGTTAGCTTTCGGTTTCCAATGCTCGCCTCTACGAGGATCATTGGCCGACGCTCTATCTTGACCCTCGCGACATCAACGCTTCTGGTTCGCCCTCTCCTATCGATCAGGAGCACGGTTTCTCCGGCAGATAGCTCGGAGAGATACCGTGTTTTTCCGTTCGCGGCCAGAATGTATGATGATACTGGGCCAGCGTTTACCCTGAACGGTCGCGAGTTCACGTGAGGGTTGGCGTGGACTTCTCCTTCCACTAAGAAGAGAGCTTCGGACGAAGAGCCGGTCAAGAGTCCCTCGCCCGCCTCGAGGATCTCGGTGGTATCTACGCAGACTCTAGCCCCCGTCCCAATAGGCTTGACGCTCGTGACCTTGGCGATTGTGAGGGAGATGTCGTCTGGCTGTCCAAATATCAAGTCTCGGGTCTTGAAAATCTCGTCTGTATCACGGGAAGCAAGGGCTATTCCGTCCGCTCCCAGCTCCAAAGTTGAGAGGGCGGCTCTACTTTCGTCAAAGCTTCTGGTTCTGGCGAGAAGCTTCGAACGTCCTTTCGCTTCCGCTATCAGGTTTTCGAGCGGTATGATTTTCCAGTTGGGACAATTGATCAGGAGATAATCAGGACGCAGCTCCAGAGCCTGCGATATTCTTTCCAGATCCTTCTGGTCACCGATCGTAACCTCAAGCGCTACTGGGGTCCTGTTTCTCTTGGCACTCGACACGTGGTCAAACCTTGACGTGACGAGTATGTCCATTCCTTCCAGTCGCGACGCGATTTTCGCTGTGACTCCGGGAAGCTTGAGGTCGGTGAGGATGGTGTGCGGTTTGGCTTCGTCGACCATCTTGCGGATGGTTTCCGCGGATAGTTCGGGGTTAGGCTCGAGCCAGAATTCTTTCACTTCTTTCACCTAGGATCGAGAGTGCTTGCGTAGGGCTGATCCCGTTGTGGACTATCTCGACGAGTGCTCTAGTCATCAAGGAGGGTTTGCGATGCTGGAACACGTTTCGCCCAATCGATACTCCAGCAGCTCCTGCCTTGATCGAGTCTGAGACGAGCTGAAGAGCCTCGGATTCACTGCCTGCTTTTGGCCCGCCGGCTACGACCACCGGTGCTTTGACGCTCTTGACGACGTTTCGGAAGCTCTCAACATCTCCTGTATAGTTCGTCTTGACGACGTCTGCTCCCAGCTCGTACCCGAGCCGTGTTGCATGGCTGACCACTTCGTAACCGTGCTCGTTCTGGATTCCGGGTCCTCTCGGATACATCATAGCGAGGACTGGTAAGCCGACATTGTCGCTTTCGTCGAGTATTCGCGAGAACTGGTCGAGCATGTCTTGCTCGTGCTCGGATCCCACGTTGATGTGAACAGATACCGCGTCCGCGCCTAGGCGGAGGGCTAGTTTGACAGTGGATACCTGCATCTTCCAGTTGGGCTCTCGGGTTAGTCGCGTTGCCCCTGAGAGATGGAATATGAGACCCATTCCTTGGTTGTCAACTGTCTTGGCTATGCCAGCATGGACGAGTACAGCGTCCGCTCCGCCCTTGGCTACGTTATCTATCGTGTCTGCCATGTCTGTGAGTCCTTCGATTGGTCCGACTGATACTCCATGGTCCATCGGGATGATGACAGTCTTGCCATCTTGTCGGAATATCCGTCTGAGTCTGCGAGTTTTTCCTGTTTCCATTTTCTCGGATCACTTGATGAGTTTCTTTGCTAGGAAGAGTTCGGCGTTGAGGATGGAGCATCCGGCTCCGCCGCGGATCAGGTTGTGGCCTAGCGCCATGTACTTGACACCGTTCAATGCTGGGTCTCTCCGGACCCGTCCGACCGTCACCGTCATTCCGTTTCCCTCGTCAACATCGAGCCTCGTCTGAGGACGATCCTCTTCCTCCCGGACAACAATTGGGTGTTCGGGTGCTGAGGGGAGTTTGAGCTGTTGAGGAGTTCCCTTGAACTCTCGCATCACCTTCACGATTTCACTGGGGGTTGCAGGTGATCGTGTCTTGGCGAAGACTGATTCCATGTGTCCATGGAGTGTTGGGACCCTGTTACAGCTGGCGGAGACGGTAATCCCGGCAGGTTTTGTTATTGTCCCGAGTATCTTGTTGGTTTCATGTTCGACTTTTTCCTCTTCGTTTCGGATGAATGGGATGACGTTCTGCATGATGTCGAGGGACGCGACTCCAGGGTAGCCTGCACCGGACACGGCTTGCATCGAAGATACGACGACGGTTTCGAGCCCGAAGTTGTCTTGGAGAGGTTTGAGCGAGAGCGTCAGAATGGCGGTCGTACAGTTGGGGTTAGCGACTATGAAACCGTCCGTCTTCATCCGTCGCTTCTGTTCATCCACCATCTCAGCGTGTTCAGGGTTTACTTCGGGATTCAAGAGCGGGACGAGTTGATCCATTCTGTGCGATGATGCGTTGGAGAACACCGGCATCCCCGCTCTGGCGAAATCCTCTTCCACCGGTCCTGCGACTTCAGCGGGCAGGGCTGAGAAGGCTAGGTCTGGGTCGTCTAGAGCTTGTGGCTTGGGTTCTGTAAGGACGAGTCCTCCAATCCCGTCAGGGAGGTTTGCTTCTTTTCTTGATCCGATCGATGTGGCATATTCTTTACCTACGTTCTTGTCGGACGCAGCGACTGCACTCACCTCGAACCATGGGTGGTGGGCTAGTAGCTGGACGAATTTCTGACCCATCATTCCGGTCGCGCCAAGGACGGCTACCTTTCTCTTGTTCACCATTCTAGTTGTTCTCCAGCGAGGTTCTGATCAGCTTACCCGCCTGTTTCCTGACCTTCCAGTCGACTAGGACGAGGACGGAGGATGTTATGGTGAGGACGCCGAATATGTTGATGTTGCTCGAACGCAACGCATCGCTGATTCTCGCGACGACTCCGGGCGTCTCTTCCAAGCCTACTCCTTTGACTGTGATGAGGGCCATTCCCATCCGAGCGGCGAGCGCTAGACCGTGAGGGTCGTTTGCGACTACGTCGTGAAGTCTGGATATTTGTCGCCGTAAGCTTGGTGTCTGGCTAAGGTAGAGAATCGCGCTGTCACTATCTTGCGAGATAGCGACCAGATTCGTTCTGATGATCTTCGTGACTTTCCGGATAAGTTCTGGGTTCTGGGGCAGGTCTCTTCCTACCAGGGTTATGGAGGCGACCAGGTCTGGATTGTGGATTTTCACCTCCAGTTCGGGCAGTGGTCCGCCTGTGATCTGTGTTCCCTGTGCGTCGAGTCTTCCTGCTGCGCTGGGTATGACTCGGATGTTGATCCCTGGGTCTTTGTATCGCAGCGCCTTTCGATGGATGAATTTTGTTCCGCTATCGGCGATTCCAATCAACGCTTTCATGTCGATGGTTCTCAGAACATGCGCGTTACTGATCAAGTTCGGGTCGCCCGTGAGGATTCCTGGCGCGCTGGTTACCAGGACGACCTCGTCTGCTCCAAGTGCGGTGGCGAGTAGGAGAGCGGTGGTGTCGCTTCCTCCACGTCCCAGCGTGTTAATTCGTCCATCTCTGGTCCGGCCTATGAAACCACCGATGACCGGGACAATTCCGTCCTCGACCACAGGTTTCACGTATTTTCGTATACGTTGAATGCACGTTGCTCGCAACGGGTTGGCATTTGAAAAATCATGATCCGTTATGATCGGCCAGTCTCGATCCGAAGGGTCGAAGTAGCGGGCTTGTATCCCGCATGATTTCAAAGATGCGGCGAAGATCCTCGCGCTGGTTCTCTCGCCCATCGCGAGAATATCGTCTCTATCCGTTTCTACTATTCCTGTACCATTGTTCGTAAGTTCGAGAAGCTCGTCAGTAGTTCTTCCAACAGCGCTGACTACCGCAACCAGTCTGTTTCCTTTGGAGTATTCTCTCGCAACTGATTCTGCTGCGAGACTGATTTTTTTTCCGTTGGATAGGCTGGACCCGCCGAACTTCACGATAATTAGACGGCGACGCTGGCGTCTTGTGAAACGCCTGCTTGAACGGGGTCCGTTGTAGCTTGTTTTGAATGTTGGAGTCTGATTCTGGTGCTTAGACCTGGATGAGGGTCTCGGGAGCGGGCTTATGCCAGTAAAGATGACCACCCATCCCCGTTCACACCAGAGATAAGTTCCAATTACGCTGCCCGCTTATTTAGCGTTATGGAAACCCTTTCGTTCGCATTTCACAAGACAGAGAGGATTCTCCGGCTCGAATTGGGGCAGGATGGCGTGATTGGTCTCGTTCCGTAGTCGAAGCGAGGCTCAGCGTGTTTGAGAGAGGCGGGGTCTAGGTGCTAGCTCCAACAACCATTAGGATCAGCGCGATCGCCAGCAAGGCAACTCCCAATCTTCCAGCTATGCCCATTCGCTTCTGGAGACCTGCCATTTGGGCTGCCATCGGATTTTGAGCCGATGCTTCCGCCGTTGGCTTCGGAGCTTGCTTTGTCAGAGATATGAATTTGCGGCCCGCTGGAACTAGGATTCCAAGCGCTATGATGAGGACAACTAAGCCTAGCACGGCGCCTGCTTGGATGTAGACTAGTCCCGGACCGGTCAGGGCGAACGAGCTTGTTGTCTGCGTTGTTACATATCCGTAGAGGATGAGTCCAGCTATTATTGCCAGGATTGAGCTTCCGGTGATGAACCCGAGGTATCTTGGGAGAGCGGATTGGATGAATTCGGCTCGGGAGGCCGGAGACATTTTGGAGAGTGATGGAATGATGACGGATACGAATAGTGCAGCGCCCCCCATCCAGGCTACTATCGCGCCAATGTGGAGAACTAGCAGAACGAGAAATGGAGCATCAGCAGCCATATGCTTGAACCGATTTAGCGCTTGGGGGGTGAGGTTATTATGATATGCCACTTGCCTTCCATCATACCTTTTTCTGTAGAAAACATGGAATAAGAGAATGACGCTAAACCGAAAATGGAATCAACAACTGGAAATCAGGTTCTGAAACCGCTTTTTGAAACGCATTATTGAAACGCAAGTTGAAACCGGTTCTTGAAACTGCTCTTGAAAACAGTGCCTGGAATCTACTTCCCGAAACGGGTAACCGTGAATTTTTCGGGCCCCCCCGGGGCCTACTCAAGTCTCGCACCGCCCCTCATGTTCCGTTCAAGAACTCTTAATGCCAACCCAACCCGCTATTTCCTTCATCCTTGTGTGGAATATTCGGCTGCGTTCTCCACGACGGTAAAGAAGCCGCTCCGCTCATCCACGCCGCCCTTAAGCGGTTGGAATACCGAGGGTATGACTCGGTCGGCGAGGTAACGATCTCTAATGGAACTCTTACTGTAAAGAAGGATAGTGGACGACTTGATGAGGTCCACGCCAGGTACAACCTCGACCTCTTGCCCGGACCCGTGGGCATTGGACATACCCGCTGGGCAACTCATGGCCGACCAGTCAAAGAGAACTCTCACCCGCTGGTCGATTGCAAATCCCGGATCGCCGTCGTCCACAACGGGATAATAGAAAATTATCTCGATCTCAAACGCGAGCTCGAAACCAAAGGGCACCGGTTCGCCTCGAGAACGGACACGGAAGTTGTCCCGCACATGGTCGAGGAATATCTCAGCCAGGGGCTCAGTCTCGAAGAAGCGTTTCGGAAAACCATCAACCGGCTGGAAGGAGCCTACTCCGTCGTTCTGACCAGCGTTGAGAAGCCGAAGACGATTCTCTGCGCCCGCCAGGAAAGCCCTCTCGTCCTCGGACTGGGAGATGGAGAATACTACTGCGCCAGCGACATAGCCGCCTTCCTACCCCTGACTCGAAAAGCGTTGATTCTGGAGGAAGGGGAAATGGCCGTTCTCGATCCAAACGGGATTAGGATCCTGAAAGCGAAGAACGGGGTTGCCGTAAAGAGAGATACTGTCACGGTAACATGGGACCCGGAGTCCGCTAAGAAACAGGGTTTCCGACATTTCATGCTCAAGGAGATCCACGAGCAAGTCCATACGATAAGGGACGCGATGAGAACGCACGAGATCTACTATGATCTTCTCTCCAGCAAGCTGATGCAGGCCGATAAAGTGTTCATCGTCGCTTGCGGAACATCATATCACGCCGGTCTCGTCGGTGGACAGGCCCTAATGAAACTGGCAGGGATGAACGTCAGGGTCGTGGTAGCATCCGAGTTCTCAGACGAAGCCCTTGACCTCGTTGACTCGAAAACGGCGATCCTTGCAGTAAGCCAGTCCGGTGAGACTATGGACACTCTTAACGCGGTCAGGGACGCCAAGACGAAAGGAGCTTCGATTGTCAGCGTAACGAACGTCTTGGGTTCCACGCTGATGCGCTTGTCCGATGTCTATATCGGGCAGAATTCGGGACCCGAGATTGGGGTCGCAGCAACAAAGACCTTCACGTCACAGGTTACCGTTCTCCTCAGACTCGCGATCGCGATCGGTAGGAAGAAGGGTGAAGTCTCATCGAAAGAGATTAGCGAACTGGAAGAAGCTCTACACCGAACCCCGGCCCTGATTCAGAATCTGTTGAATACTCGGGTGGAGGAAGTGAAGAAGATTGCAGAGAGCTGCAGCGGCGCGTCGAGCATCTGTTTCCTCGGGAGAGGAATCAGCGTGCCAACCTCCTTGGAAGGACGATTGAAACTCCTGGAGCTGAGTTACATCCCCGCGATCGCGTATCCTGCGGGCGAGAGCAAACACGGCTTCATCGCCCTGATCGAAGAAGGATTCCCGACGGTATTCGTAGCACCGAAGGACGATACTCACAAGAAAATAATCGGTAACATCATGGAGATGAAGGCCCGCGGAGCAAGAATAATCTCGATCATTGAAGAGGGAGACGAAGAGATCAGAAACCTATCCGACGACGTGATAGAAATACCCGAATCCCTCCCATCCCTCGCCACCCCAATCGTCTACGTTGTTCCGCTACAGCTCCTAGCGTACTACATGTCGGTAATTCTAGGCCATGACCCTGACTATCCGAGAAATCTGGCCAAGAGCGTCACGGTAGAATAGTCACCGTCGGGATCGCCTTGTTGGATGTTGCTGAAGAACAGCGAATGCTGGAAGAGAAAGTGGGCAAGGCCTTGGGAGAGGCGAGGACCAAACTCGACGCAGCTCTAGATCATCTCTCCAAAGGTGGAACAGACTCTGAGAAGAAAGTCTGGTGGGCCGAGGAAGCAACCGAATACAGCAGTCTGCTCTACTCGCTCACCTATGGTCTCGAAGACGAGGACCCGCCAGTCCCGGTGAGGAAGAGGAACGCCGAGCCCATTCCACTGGTCAAGGAATCATCGGAATCGCTACGGCGCGCGACAGAGCTTCGCGGCAAATCACCCTTGGAAGGGTACCGATATCTCAGGACTGCAGTCTACAAGCTTAGAGAAGCCCATCACATTCTCGAAAAAGCACGTACGAAAAAGCGCTAGCCTTTAACTAGAGGCTGGGCTGGCGCAAGCCCTCTCGCAGGCGCTTCCATATGTTCCGGTCCGTAGTATGCCTCGCAGGCGGGGTAGGTGCAGCACGTTTCCTTGACGGCCTTGCACAAGTCTACCCGCCGGAAAAGGTAACAGCGATCGTCAACACTGGAGACGACCTTGACTATCTCGGTGTCCACATCAGCCCCGACATTGACATTGTCACCTACACACTCGCTGGAATCGTTGACAAGGAAAAAGGCTACGGGATTGCGGGGGACACTTACAACTGCATGGCACAGCTTGAGCGTTATTCTGCGGAAACATGGTTTCGGATCGGAGACAGGGATTTCGCAACCCACCTCCTCAGAACAGCCTTCCTGCAACAGGGATTCAGCCAATCGGAATTGACCGAGAAAATTCGAATATTCCTGGGCGTGAAGGTCAGAATCCTGCCTATGACTGACCAGATGGTGGCTACCAAGATCAAGACCTCTGCAGGGCTATTGGATTTCCAGGAGTATTTTGTCAAGAGAAAATTCGAGGACGATGTGGAAGATGTAAGCTACGAGGGAGCGAGCATAGCGACGCCTTCACCAGGCGTTGTGGAATCAATAGAAAAATCAGAAGTCATCATCCTCTGCCCCAGCAACCCCATCCTTAGCATCGGACCAATCCTCGCCATTCCCGGAATTCGCAACGCTCTAGCGAAGACCAAAGGCCGGATTCTCGGTATCAGCCCCATCGTCGGAGGAAGATCGATAAAGGGTCCCTTAGATCGTATCATGCGCCACCTGGGGTTGGAGGTCTCCCCCCTCGGAGTTGCCCAACTCTACAAGGGACTCCTGAGAGGCTTCGTTATCGACGATGTCGACAAGTCCGTTGCCTCCAAGATTAACAGCCTTGGAATGAAGGTCATGTTAACCCAGACAATAATGGACTCATCGGCAGCTAGAGCCAGGTTGGCAGAAGATACCTTGAAGCTGGCGGAGACCCTTTGACAAAAGACTTCGCAATCATCCCAGTCAAAGGACTGGTCGAAAGCAAGAGCAGGCTCGTCCGCTCCCTAAGTCCAGAAGACAAGAAAAAACTCATCATCGCTTTATTGGAAGACGTGATGATCGCAGTCAAAGAATCTCAACTTTTCAGCCGAGTCCTAGTTGTTTCCCCTGACCCCAATGTCGAGAAAGAGGCGAACTTACCTTATGGGACATTTCTCCACCAAGAAGGACAGGGGCTCAACGCCGGCATCCGACAGTCAACGCTCTTTGCTATGCGCGAGAAGGCATCGTCCGTGGCTGTCCTGTTGGCCGACATCCCTATGATAGAACCGCGGGATTTGAAAGAGCTATACTCAGTAGGAGGCACCGCCCAGAAGGTTGTCTTGACCCCTTCCCTGAAGGGAGGGACCAATGTAATGGTGCGAGAGCCTCCTAACATTATCGCACCTACTTATGGAAGATGGAGCTTTAGCACCCATCTTAGAGCAGCACAGAAGGCAGGCTTTGCTGTCTATTCTGTCTCAAATCCACGTTTGTCGTTCGACGTTGACACTCTTGAAGATCTGATCGCCGTCGCAAGAAAGGATCCTCATGGAAAAACTCGCACTGCAAAATGTCTCCAAGAAATGACACTGCTTCACGTCCTTGCCCGAAGCTCAAAGTAAGCCCGACCAGGCTTGCAACTCATTCTTGAGTAGAAACTCTTTTATGAGTAGAACTTCGCGGGCGGCTCATGACCGTCCAGAGGAGCAGTGTTTCGAGAACTACCTCGCTTACAGGAGCAGCCGTGTTTGGTGCGCTGGCAGCGGTAATCGCCTTCCTTATTCAGATACCCTATCCCGTTCCAGGTTTTACGTTTCTTCAGCTCGACCTTGCGGAGATAGTAGACGTTCTTGCTTTTCTCTTATTTGGGCCTGCAGTTGGACTGCTCACGACCCTAATCCATTACTTAGTCCTCAATTTCTTGCCAACAGCGTCCCCAATATTCGGACCCCTGCTCAAGCTGTTCGGTGTAACGAGCATGCTTCTAGGAATGTGGCTCGGATACGGAGCTTACTCTCGTATTCTCAAACGGACGGGAGGTGTGATAACCGGCTACGGCATTATGTTGGGAACAGGTGCCGTCCTTCGGGCAATCTTATTGACTCCAATCAACTACGTCTTTCTAATTTTCGTATTTGCACCCAACACGGCTTTCTCAACTTCATTTCTAAGTTTCTATTTCGCTGGACTCGCAATATACAACGTTCTTCAGACCGTGCTGGCCACAGTCGTACCGTTCGTTGTGGTAAAGGCTCTTCGAAAGGCTGCGCCGAATTTGGAAGTCAGAACTTGGGTCGCTAAGATGAAGCCCTCAAGGCCTGCACAGACTCAGAAAACCCCGTAGACTCGATCTATCTTCTTGCCTCGACGCGGCTGAATTTCTTTCGCTCTAACACTGGTTGAACTCCTATGGCCGCGTTGTTTCGCCTTCGGTCAATGATGTCTTCCTCTCCAGGTCCAGTTCCAATCAAAGTAACTGGGATTCCGGTCTCTTGCTCGATCTTCGAAACGAACTCTCTCGCTTCTCTGTCGAGATCGTCCATCCGCCTGGCTCCTTTGGCGCTAGGGAACAGCACGTCGAGTTTGGTCAAAGCTATTTGAGTTGCCCCGTTGAGTTGGACCGCTCTCTTTGCAAGCTTGAAATCGAAAGGTGCGGCCCTCCTCTCTCGCCCTGTAACGGTTCCAAACTCTGTCCATCCACGGCTCGCAACCTCATCACGCTCTAGTTGACCCTCTAGGGGTCCTTCTCCTACTCGTGTCACGTATGCCTTGAAGATGACTATGACATCGTCAACTTGAGTCGGGCCGACACCTACATCGGCGCAGGCTGCAGAGGCGGTGGTATCTTTGGAGGTGACGTAGGGGTAGGTTCCGTGATAGAGGCTGAGAAAGGTGCCCTGGGTTCCTTCAACGATGACCTTCTTTTTCTCTGATAGCGCTCGCTGAATTTCCTCGACAGTATCGCCCACGTACGGTTTGAGGCTTGGAATCTGTTGAGCCAATTTCGCCAATCTCAAGGCTCGTTCTGCATTACACGCCCCAACTCCACTCTTAGTAGAGCCAACTTTCTTTGATAGATGGTCTGATCGTGATTCCTGCTCTTTGTGGCGCGGCTCAACGATGGCGCACTGATTGTCAACCTCGATTCTTCGTTCGGAGTCGGTTTTTCGGAGCTCTTCGAGTAAGACGGTCGGGTCGACGGGGACCCCGGGTCCGATGAGAAGGCGGGTCGAGGGGTTGACGAAGCCGCTCGGGATGAGTCTTAGCGAGTACTGGACTCCACCGTGGATCACCGTATGTCCAGCGTTCGGTCCGTTCCCGCCCCTAACGCATATGTCGGGTTTGTCCTTCATTGCTAGATAAGCGGCTATCTTTCCCTTTCCTTCGTCTCCGAAGAAACCGCCGACAATAACCGTACAGGGCATCAGGTATCCGAGCAGCGTAGAACTACGGTAGAATAAGACTTTTGAAATGATTCTCTGAAAACCAATTCTGATCTAGCTTAGGTCTCCGGCTCCTGTCTAATCCGGGCCACAAGATGAGGAATGAGCTCTCGATTCAATAATCGCAGAGTCGTCACGGGCAGGTATCGGAACTGGTATTGAAAAACAGAGGAAAGTGTGGCCGCAAAGCCACACATTGTCAAGACTAAGGGTCGTGAGAGTGTTCGTAGCCAGGGACTGGGTGCGGTAGGTAGGGAAATACTGACAGGAATGATGTGGCGTTGGGTGGCTGGACAGGGTTCCCTAGAGGGATGCCTTGGGTTACTAGACTGACGGCGCCGTCTGTCGTGAAGCTCTTGTCTACAAGTGGCAGAGTTGCTCCGGCGATCGCCTTAATTTCGATGTCCACGACGTCGTCTAGTACTCTTCGTCCGTTGGGGAATCCTGCTGGGTCCCCACCTACGAGTCCTAGGCGGCTGGGGTTGGTGGTGTTCGGAGGGATTGCAAGGTTGAGGCGGAGATAGTCAGCTTGGAGTGGCCCTGTGAAGTTTTGGAACCCTGGAATGATGCCGGTGGGTATTCCTGTCAGCAGTATTGCGATCAGGTCTGCGCGCGATTCGGTTACCGCTGCCAGGTTCGGGAAGACTCCCGGGTAGAGGACTGGGAGCAACTTCTGAAGTTCGGGTGTCTGGTAGTATTGGAGGAACTGGGAGTCGAACCTAGGAAGCGCTGTGTTCCAGAAATCTTTCTTTCCTAACGGGATTACTACCTCGTTGATTAGAGGCATTCCCAAGCGGGACACTTGTGTGAAAGGTCCAGTCACGACTGCGTCAGATTCGTTGTCGCCTGATTGGTCGCCGTCTCCGTCGGTTGGAAGAATTGTTGCCGCTCGTCTGCTTGCTGATGCCCATATTCCGATCGTTGAGTTCTTGCCTAACGGATCAGTCGGGTTTGATCCATTCGATGTCAGTTTGTTCTTGGCTACTTGTATCGCGATACTGTGAACGCTGAATCCTTTTGTCGCATCGATGCCTGGGGCCGCAGGCGTGGGTATGAGGTGGAAATTCTGGACGGGTCTGAGAGTTCCGAGGTCGAATATCGATCCAAGATCTACGAAGAACGCTTCGTCTCTCTGGCCGGCGAATACGGTAGAGCCATCGCTCAAGGTATTGATGGCTGAGTTTGCTAGGTCCGCATAGTTCGGTGTTGACCGCGGTCCAATATTGACAGGTGGGGTTGGGAGGTTACTGCCGAGAATTGTGGATACGCCTGTCCTGCGGGGTCCAACTACTCTTGTGACTGAGTAGGATTGTTTTACGTTCCAGGAGGAGTCGGTGAGGGAGCTTATGGGTCCCGTGTTGTAGAGGAAGGTGTCGGGATTCCCGATCTTGGTCTTGAATCTGAACTGGTAGGTGATGTCCTCTATTCCGTCGCCGTTGTTGTCTATTACTATCTCGTAGAGCACGTCGTCCCCGAAGGTGTTGAAGTTAGGGCCGCCGGCAGGCTCCTCCAAGGGAATGTAGTTGGCTAGTATGGTTGCCGTGTCAGGCTTGTCGGGACTGACGAATGCGTACAGGTCAGTGTTGTCAGCGACCGGATCCTTCGAAATCTTGGGGGCTTCTCTGTGGGATGTCATTGTCTAGTTCCCTCTCCGTAGCTTGTCTGCAATCTGAGCGGCCAATCCTGCATCGTTCACCTTCACAGAAACCGCTCCATTCATGACCGTTAGCTGATCACCGCTTACAGAGGCGACAATCGGCTCCGCGCTGTCGTTAGCTGCAGGTGCTTTAGGCTGCTCTGCTGGGATAGGAATCCTGCCCATGAGAGCGGTAGCGCCTGCCGCAACGGCGGCGGCACCTACACCATATTTCAAGAAGTCTCTTCGTGAAATCTTGCTACTAGGTTCCTGTTCGGACTCAAATTTCTCGTCAGTCTTCTTATTCTCTTTCAAGAGGAGTTCTGGCTGACATGGCTCGGATCGCTTCTTAACGGTTTTTCCAAATCTCCCCGGAATCTAACCCATATTCTACCTAGAGATAGCTGCAGAGGGCTGCTTACGGAGAACCGGTGGCGAAGCCGTCTCTCGGAGGACAAACGGTTGCAGAGGTTCAATATATCGCTGGACCTTTGCAGCAGGTTTCTCAACGGTTCGGTGATGCTGAGCGGAATGGTCGCGAGAGGTCCGGGGTCCCATACTATTTCCAGGTCACTCTTAGCAGATTTGCCAGCGCGAGGGCTTCCCCGACATTCACAAGGAGCATGTAGGTTGAGGCTTGATCCACAAGGGTGCCGGCTGAACTCACATTTTCGAAGAGAAAGAGCCAGAATACGAGAATTGCTAGGTTTAGTACTACGAAAAAGCTTCCGAAGAGAACTAGACCCATGGTGAATGAAGATTTGACCTTTCTATATGTCCCGAGGTAAATTGCCAGTAGCGCTAGGGTCATGGCGATGTTCGCGAAGGCCACTATTGCGCTAGCCCAAAGTGCAAAACCCAAGCTCGGTCACTCTACTCCGTCTTTGTTTCGTTTATCTTTCTTCTTCCAATTTTGCTCCAAATCTCTTCGAGGATTGGAAGCGCTTCTTCCATCTTGGGAGTAAGAAAGAGAACAGCACCGTATGTTCCCTTGTCCGATGGAACGATAAGGCCATTCTCCTCTAGAACCCTGACGTGGTGTTGGATGGTTTTGTAATCCACATGTAGAATCTGCGCAAGCTGGTTGGCGTTGCAAGGGCGATTCTGAATAGCCTTGATGATCTCGGCCCTGCTAGGTCCTCCTCGGGTTCCCGCGAACAGATACCATAAGAGTCGTTTGAGATACTTCTCGCCGTAGAGAGATGCCTTGGGGTCTTCTCTTGTCGTGGTGAGGAGAAATGGGATCCTGTGGGAGAGTTGACCAAGTTGCGGAAGCAGTTGCGACTTTGGCGTTATCAAATTGATTCTTCTACAAAATTGATGGGCCGGTTCGTTTGAATTCGCTCTTTCGTCCAGTTATAATATTTCTTCGAATCTGTTAATGACATCGGCACTTATCACGACAATCCTTCGCTCAGTTATCGGAAGGTCAAACGGAATGAAACTTCGGAAGGATGTGGCTCGGGCGGACAAGGTCCCTATTATCAGCCCGCCCGATGTCGTTCGTCATTGCGTCGGCTGAGAACGCTCCGACCGCATGTATTTGCGGAAATTCATCATCTAATTCCAACTCTAGATCTGGCTCTTTTAACTCATCTGGAGCGTTCCGATGAGAAGATGGAGGGGCAGGGTCAAAGTCTCGCCTTTCCGCAGCGTTTACAAAACACGCCACCCGAATCCATGTCTCCTCCGCAGAAGTTGCAGGTAGTTTCCACATGCATGCTCCCTATTTCGTCGTCCACACGTTCCTTTTCGTATCTCTTTGCATACCAGATTGCGCCTTCCAGAAGTATGATTATCGGAACAAATAGCGCAACGTCTGCTAAAGGCCCACCGTCAGGTGATGCTATCGCTGTCAAAACCAAGATTGAGGCCCAGACATACTTCCGATTCTTGGTAAGCATCTTCGTCCCAAGAATGCGCAATTTGACCAGAAGAACGAAGAAAACAGGGATTGTGAAGGCAAAGCCTGACAGAACGATGACGAAGAAAACGAGGTTGTAGAATTGGTCTGCGTAAATGAAGGTGGATATTCCGACGGCTTGGAAGAAGGGTAGAGAGAACAAGAATATGAAGGGAAGAAGTACGAAAAACGCGAACGCCGCCCCCACCAAGAACAAGATGGAAAACGCCGTGACGAAAGGGTACACTGACTGTTTCTCGCTAGCCTTGATAGCGGGGTCTACAAACTTGTATATCTCATACGCGAGCACGGGGACACTTGTGGCGAATCCGAAAACCGCGGATCCTACGACGATTAGCTCCAGAGGCGTGGTGACTGTTCCTCCGATCAGTATGTATTGTGGAGGTAACAGTCTCGTCCTTATCCCTGCGAGAATGGCTGTGATTATTGGATGGTAGACTTGGAAGGGGTTCTGTAAGAACGATAGGTCAGATGGGACTGCGAGGTAGAACAGGGTTGCAATAACAAGGGAGTAGATCCAAATCTTCACTCGTTTTGAAAGCTCTGAAATGTGGTCCCAAAGAGGGAGAACTTTTTCTCTCGATCGTTCCTCCGACAAGGGCTTCCACTATCCCTCGCTTATCCAACAGATGCTCAATAAAATCATATGATTGTCTCAACTGGCCTCATAACAAGTAGGCACCGGGACTTAGCCGCGAAGGTGGGAACTTGTCCGGCTACTTTGTCTGAGCTGCCTTAACGATTTCGTCAGATATCTCTTGACGCGTCTTGCCCTCGGTATTGATTCCCAGTTTGTGTGCGGTATCAGTCAGCGGGTCAGATGCAGCTGGTAGAGAGGGTGAGATAGGGTTCGTCAGTCCTTTCGAGGCGTCGTCGAATTCTTTGCGTGCCCTTCCTATGGACCTCGCTAGCTCTGGTATTTTTTGTGGGCCCCAGATCAGTATGACGGCCAGCACTCCCAGTATCAGTAGGATCTGGAACGGGTCTCCTAAAGCCATACTATTCTCATCTCAAGTGTCAACTGTTCCGAGCTTTAACTGTTTACCATAATTAGTACAGGAACCCGATCTTCTCCAAGGAAACCTTATTCTTCGGCCCAATTTGGTCTCGACTAGGCGGCTAAGAACTGAAAGTAGTCGTGTGTATGCGGCGCGTCCCGGACACAGCAACCCGCATCAAAATAGCGTTAGATGGGAAATCAATTGCTACGAGCGATGCAGAGTTCGTAATCAACCCCTACGAAGAATACGCCCTAGAGCAGGGCGTCCAGTTGAAGGAGAAATACGGCGGGGAAGTCATTGTGCTCACCCTCGGACCAGAGAAGTCGACAAGCGTAATTCTCAAAGCTCTAGCGCTCGGCGCGGACAGGGCTATTCATCTCAAGAGCGAAAATTTTCCAGATGACCCAAGCGCGGTCGCCCGAGCAATTGCAACGGAATTGAAAACTGTCGAATTCGACGTTCTGTTATTTGGCAAGAAGGGTGTTGACGACGACAGTCAACAAGTCGGGCCGATGGTGGCCGAACTTCTTGGAATTCCATGCGTCACTCAAATCGTCAAACTCGATATCTCGGCAGGCAAAGCGGTAGCGCATCGAGAAGTTGAAGGAGGAGTAATCGTTGTCGAAGCTACGCTTCCGGCAGCATTTACCGCTGAGAAAGACCTCACGGTTCCCCGATACGCGTCGCTTAGAGAGCTAGTTGCTGCGAGAAAGAAGCCCATCCTCGTGAAAGAACCTCAACAGTTTCCCGGCATTCTAGAGACTATCTCAGTCCAATACCCTCCTCCTCGACCCCCAGGCAGGGTTCTAGGGAAGGGCGTTGAAGCTGTTCCAATGTTGGTCAAGGTTCTGCACGAAGAGGCCAAGGTGATCTAGCAAGTGCAAGGTCCGATACTCGTCTTCGCAGAGTCCTCGGGGAGCGAGTTCCGAAAGTCAGCCTTCGAAGCGGTAACAGAGGCCCGACGGCTAGCGGATCTGTCAAAGACAGAGGTACACGCATTGTCCATCGGTCACAAAATAAGAGACCAAGCGAGTTCTCTCGGAAAGTTCGGCGCGGACAAAGTTTCGGTCGCCGAAGACGAGATGTTGAAACTCTTCCAACCCGATTTCTATCGACAAATTGCTCTCGACTTGGCGAAAAGAATTAACCCCAGCGTCATCCTCCTCCCCGCCACTTCGACGGGCAAGGACCTAGCGCCCCGTCTCGCAATCTATCTCAACACCGTCGTCGCAACAGAGTGCACCGAGCTGGAAATCAGTGACGATGATCTCATTGCAACCCGCCCTGCTTATGCAGGCAAGGTGTTGCTGAAAGTCAAAATGAGGGGCAATCCCAAGATTGCAACTCTTCGCCCAAATGTATTCACTGCTAAGGAGAGAGTTCCTGCAATCAGTCCGTCGGTCGAATCTCTCTCATTCGAGAAGCCAGCCACTAAGATGACCGTGAAGGAGTTCGTCACTCACGGGGCGAAAAAGCAAGACCTCACAGAGGCAGGAGTCATCGTTTCCGGGGGAAGAGGGATGGGAGGGCCTGAGAACTACAAGATTCTGGAGGAACTTGCTAGCGTTATGGGCGGTGTTGTCGGAGCATCGAGAGCTTCCGTCGATGCCGGTTGGAGGCCGCACTCGGACCAGGTTGGACAGACGGGTAGAACCGTGTCCCCGACACTGTACATCGCATGCGGCATCTCTGGAGCCATTCAACACAGAGTTGGCATGATAAACTCGAAGGTGATAGTCGCGATCAACAAGGACCCCGAAGCGCCCATTTTCGGATTCGCGGACTATGGGATTGTGGGGGATGTTTTCGAGGTTGTCCCGGCTCTCACTCAGGAGATGAGAAAGTATTACGGCAAGAACTGAACTGGTTTGCTAGGCGTCCTCGAGCTTCGCTTTTAGGAATCTTGCAAGTTCTTGGCTGAGTGGGCTTCGAGACACGTCGATTACGGGCATCTCAATGTTTCCGGACCTTACATTGTTGACAAATTCTGCCATGGGAGCGTAGCTTATGGACGCTATGTAGAGTTCTCCTCGGGCGTATTCCTCCGGCATGTCCGAGGGCGGGATTGGCTGTGATACAAACACCATCTTCTCTGCCCATGTCAGTAAAACAGGTTGTCCCATCTTCATTATGAACGACAACGCGTTCACGAGTTGTTGTGGATTATCGTATTTGACAAGTTCTCGGACGACGATCCGTTTCAGCGGCTCGTGGGCTATTTCGACCATTTGGCTGCTCATTGGTGATTTCCTGACTCGGAAGGCAATAGGTTGCTGGTTAAGAGGGTTTCCAGGCTCAGCCTAGCTTGAAGCTTACTCCCTTTCCGCCGGAGGGGTACTTCCAGCTTATGGCTTTGGCTCCTATCTTGTGACAAACGATCAGGCAAGCGCCGGTTTCCATACAGCCCTCGGTGTTGTAGTTCAGCTGATCTTGCCATGAGTATACCTGAGCTGGACAAATGTAGAGGCACGGCTTCTTTTCGCATTTCTGACAGAGCTTTGTGTCTACTTCTATAAACGGCTCAGGATCTTTGCTGAAGCTTACAAGGGCCAAGCGTTTGTCGAGGCTCATTTCCTCCTGTTTCCCAGACATGTCTAGAACGTCCTCGCTCCAGCAAGAAGGTCGCGGATTAGACTGATCGTGGAGACCTTCCCTTTTGTCTGGGCCCTCAGCTCTTTGTAGATTTTTCGCTTTCCGTTTCCATCAACGCGATAGATTGCTTCAGCAGCATTGCAAATTAGCTCGGGGTAGACACTGTAGAGCCTGTGGTTGCGTAGGTATCTTGGCACTTTGCTGAAAACAAACATGTCTTTGAGAGCCGGCTCTTCTTTCAGTTTCCGCTCGTAGGCTTTGAGCGATTGCGCTGAGTAGTCCTTCCTCTTGCGGGCCTCAAGTATTGTTTGAGCTGCGGCAACGCCGGATACAATTGCCATGTCGACGCCTCTGAAGGTGTAACCATTATTGAGTAGGTGTCCGGCTGCGTCACCTGCTACGAGCATGCCTCCTGTGTAGGGTCTCGTCAACATCTTAGGCCCAGCTTCGGGGATCATGTGAGCGTCGTACTCGATCGTCTTCCCGTCCCTTATGAACCGCTTGACTTTCCGGTGGTTTCGTAGCCTATCCATCACGGTGTGGGAAGGGATCGCTTTCGTTGATGCATCGTCTGCGCCGACGACCATTCCTAAGGCCAGACTGTCTTTGTTGGTGTACAGGAAGCCTCCGCCTCGCAGTCCGCCCGAGCATTCTCCAACGAAAACATGGGCGGCTCCCTCTTCCGGTTCAAGACCAAAGCGTTCCTCGATCTTGTCAGCCGGTAGTTCAATGACGTCCTTCATGCCCATCGATACTTCTTCAGGTTCTAGAATGCTGGCGAGTCCGGCTTTGCGGGCGAGGCTTGTTGTGGTTCCGTCACATGCGATCACCGCATCGGTTGGAATCTTGTCCTGTCCCGCGATTATTCCTTTGACACGCCCGCCTTCGATTATGAGGTCGTCTACTCTTGAATCCGTTATCAGAGATGCTCCGACTTTCTCAGCCTGCTCGGCCAACCATTTGTCGAACTTTGCGCGGACGGCAGTGAAGCTTCCTTTCGGGTCTTTCGCTTCGTATTCGATACTGAACGAGCTGTCCACTGTCATGAAGGTGATTCCCTCTTTTCTTATGAAGCGCTCTACCGGCGCGTCTTTCCACTGGTCTCCGAGGAGACGTTTGAGGGCGTAGCTGTAGATACGTCCACCAAAGACGTTCTTTGAACCGGGAAATGTTCCGCGTTCAACTAGTAGAACTTGGACCCCTTCTCGGGCGAGGGTGAGTGCGGCTGCGCTTCCGGCTGGGCCGGCTCCGACTACTGCGACTTCGAATCCTTCTAGTGACAACTCTAACTCCCTTTAGGGCCGGGTCTCGGGTTTATCGGGTTTAGCTCTAGTCCCGTCCATGCGCAAATGGAGAGTTAGCGTGACAGGCTGTCATTCTTTTTCGTCTCTCCACTTTCCCATCTCTGTTTCAATATCTGCTCAATCAAATCCACAGCCCGTTTGATCTGCCTTTGCATTGCCATCGGATCGTACCCGACCGGCGGCTTGCTGTCCAAGTATCGTCTGTACATGTCAAAATCCAGGAATTTCTTGCTGGTCTCAAAGATCGCCATGAGGGCGGGAGAGTCCATCTTGTCTAGGTCATCGCGTCTGCAATGATAGAATCCATTGTCCCTCACGAAGGTTATCTTCTCGTTGCCGACGGAGTCGTTGTAGACATCCTCCCAGAGGTTCCTGTCGATTTCATTCTCCTCTCTTTTCCCAGAGGCTATCTTTGACTCGAATTCCCGATAAAGCCGAGTTGCTTCTTGCTCTGAAACCTCGAGGGCTTTGGATACCTGTTCGAGGGTCAGACCCTTCTTCAGCAGATAGTAACATGCTTCCTGCAGATACTGAGAAGAATCGTCCTCCACTTTCTCAACATTCAAGGGCGGATGTTCTCTCCAAGAACTCTCAGAGCTGTCGGGCGCGCTCATGGCTAGTTATGATCTTCTCTAGCGACTCGTGAACGATCTTTGCCTGCACCTCAAGCCCCAAGTCTACAGCTGGGATACCCATTACTCGGCATCTGCTGAGAAGCTTTCTGTCAAGACTGACTACGATGTATTTATTCGCCTTCGCAAGATTGACGACCTCATCGTCAGTGACTCCAGGTCTCACCTTAGTTGTTGTCCAGCCGAGATCTCTAAGGTATTCGTCTAGGCCAAAGAGTTGTTCATCTAGGAGAACTGTAGGTCTCTGCATCTTGAGTGCTCTTTCTCTCTTGGATGTTCTAAACCTCCTAAGAAACCTTACCAGTGGATCCGTCTCTTAGAGTAGAGCTCCGCTATTTCTTGAAGTATCTTCGGCATTTCCTGCACTGGAAACGGTTCTCCGAGATGTTCTTGAGGGGCACGCTGCAAAATGGACATGTGTCCAGAACCGCCAGGTTGCCTTCCGATCCCGCTAATACCTCTGCCCTGAGAGAGCGTGATCCGTTGCCAATACTCACTTGGTGTCTTCTTGAGTAAACCGTGAAAGAGCCTCCTGCAATGGCCGCGGAAGCCAGTAGCCCAATCGGGACGGCGATGCCAACCGAAGAAAATGCGTTGGCCAGGTAGTTTTGCATGAACCTGTTGTGGACGTATTCGTTGTAGAGCCAACCAGCTAGGGAAATGTTGAGAATTGATTGAATCCCTATCGTAAACGTTTTTCGAGACACTTGGATCAAGTTAACAATTCCCATAGAAGAAACATACTCTGTCGCGAATCCAAGAGCTAGACTAGGCGTTCTCGAAAATAAGGCTACCCAAAAGTGGAGTATCCACACGGAACTAGCGTTGAATCTACGCTCCGCTCCCAGACGGGATGGAGCTATCGATATGCTTCGAAGTCTTGCCCGAGGAGGTTTACTGCGATCTTCTGCACCATGATCTCGTCAGTTCCTTCGTAGATTCGGCACACCCTTGTGTCCACTAAGTGTCTGGGTGCTCTTGTTTCGAAGCTGTAGCCGCTTGACCCGAATATCTGGACTGTTCTGTCGGCAGCGTCAAAGGACGCGTTTGATGCGAAATATTTTGCTTGGGCGATGAGTATGTCTGCTCGCTCGCGGATTTCCTTGTCCTCTGGTTGTTCATCACTGCGTTGTTTGAGCAGTGCCGCCTTGTATACGAGGTTCTTCGCGGCCTCCAGATTCGTTGACATTATTCCTAAATGACGTTGGACGAGTTGGTGTTTTCCGATCGGTTTCCCATGCTGAATTCGCTGCTTCGAATAGTTGACCGCCTCGGTAATGCAATCTTCAATGACTCCCAAACAACCTGCGGCGACACTGAGTCTGCCGCTCATCAGTCCCGAATACGCGACGCCAAGCCCTTTCCCAGGGGAACCGAGCAGATTCTCCTTTGGGACCCTGCAATTGTCAAGGAAGATCGATCCGGTGTCTGAGGTCGGCATTCCTAGTTTGTGTTTCTGTTGCTGGGCTGAGTAGCCCTCGAAACCTTTCTCGACAATGAATGCGCACATTGCATCATGTTTGCCCTTTGGATATGCGAATATGACAGAGATGTCGGATATGCTTCCGTTCGATATCCAGGCCTTGCTTCCGTTCAGGAGATAGTGGGTTCCTTTGTCTTCGAAGGACGTTCGAAGCGAGGTGGGATCGCTGCCCGCGGTAGGCTCTGTCAGTCCAAAACACATTACCTTTTCTCCTCTTGTCGCCTGCGGAAGATAGCGCTGTTTCTGATCCTCATTTCCCCACTTTTGCACCGTCAACTGGCCCAGTGAGACGTGCCCGGAGAGAAACGTTCGGACGCCAGTTCCTTCTCGGCCGATTCTTTCCAAAGCTAGGGCATATGTGAGAATGTCGGCGCCCTGCCCCTCACCGTACCGTCTCGATATGGGGAGTCCGAGGAGTTGGGCCTTCTTGAAAATGGGGATAAGATGATCGTTAAACTTTCCCGCCAAGTAAGCTTGGTCCTCTAACGGGCGGAGTTCTCGACAAGCCCGGTCAACCTCGTCTAGGACAAGCTTCTGTTCGTCTGAAATGTCGAAGTTCATCTTGGAGAGGTCTTCGCTACCTGAGTTTACAATTGTTTTCAATCGAAACGATCTCTCGTTTACTCTTGTCCTTAATGTGAGTTTTGCCGTTGTTTGAAGTGACGTTAACATGAGCATTTTCCATACTACTTTCCACCCCCTTGTTTTGTCAAGAAAGCATGGAGCAGGGCAGAATATATCTAGTCCGTTGACAACGTGAGGAAGGCACAATTCTAATATGATTCGCTGATCGGTTCTTTGCCGGATCTTTGGCATTCGCGGGATATGATCCAGAGGCTCCAAAGGGATTTCCCCAGTTCGCTCAACTTTGTATTGATTCCGCCAAGAAGAACATGAACATGGACCTTGGCTATGACTTGGAGTCTATTAAGAAACTCGATGATGTGATTAGCATAATCGGAAAGCCAAAGAATCTCGGCCAAATGGTTACAGTAATTGGCTCATTTCTAGGCGAAGCATTTCGTCGGATATACGATGGAAGATGGGAATGGAGCGAACAGTTCAAAACTTGGGCAGTAATGTTTCGTCTCCCTGATGGGAAGGAAGAGGGCGCTTTTGTATTTGCGAAGGTACAAAAGCGATTTGTAAACGGAACACAGGACTCTGTTGCTTTCTACGCTCATGTGACGGACAGCAAAGTAAAGGGCAGGATTCCCTAGTTCCTGCCCTCGGTGAGTAACCTACTGGCTAGACAACATTAGTACTTAGCGCCACATTGTACAATGCTAAAATGCGAGTTTTGTCAAAACGTTATATCACTGGCCGAGGGAATCCGTTTGCGCGGCGATCGCTTTGCCAATACAGGTGGATGAGGAAGACATTCCATTCTTTGCTGAGGTCATAGCAGGTGGAAGGATAACAATCCCTGAAGAGATTCGGAAAATCTTCGGAGTGAAAGATGGAGACCATGTCATGTGCAGAGTACGTCTCGTAAAGCGGGCCGAAGACGTCAAGTAACGCAGCAACGGAGCCCGCGTGGGCCCCTGTGTGTGGATTCCTATTTTTGACAATCTTAAATAACATCGCTAGGCTCCGCTCATCTTAGAACCCTAGTTGACCCTGGCCGTCTCCGATCCCGCGAGAATAATCGACGGCTTTCAGGATAAGACGGTCTTGGTCATAGGAGACCTGATGGTAGACCGGTACGTTCGCTCTCAGGGCCGAAAACTCTCAAGAGAAGCCCCGGTTCCCGTCGCGGATTTCATCTCTGAAGAGCTCGTGCTCGGAGGGGCCGCTAACCTTGCCAATAACCTAGTCGCCCTAGGAGCAAAGGTCCGCGTACTAGGAGTCGTAGGAAATGACGAGCCGGGAAAGTGGATCCAAGAGGAGTTGGAGAAGAAGGGGGTGGACATCTCAGGGGCTGTCGTGAACAGCCGTCCCACCAGCCTGAAGACCCGCTTCATCCTGAATCATCGCCAATACCTGAGGATTGACAAGGAATCCCGGACTGATGTGGAAGCGCACGTTACAAAGCAGTTCCTCTACTCTCTGGAAGACCTTCTAGAGGACGCTGACGGGATAGTCTTCTCAGACTACGACAAAGGGGTCATCACTCCTGAACTCATAAGCAATGTCGTCGAAGAGTGCCGAGTCCAAGAGAAGAAAGTCGTGGCTCAGCCAAAGGTCCGGCACTACTTGGACTACGTAGGGGTTTCGATGGTGAAGTCCAATGTTCGCGAGGCAACGATCGCAACCGGTGTTTCCATGGTCAATGATACCTCGCTGAGGAATATGGGTCACAACCTCATGACAAGGTTGGAATGCGAAGGCCTCCTCCTCACTCGAAGCGAACAAGGCATGATCCTCTTCGAGAAGAAAAATATCACGAGCTTTCCGCCTTTCAAGGGTCCCAAGCCTGGGTTCAACGCCGTCGGTGTAAGGGACTGCATGACAGCTGTTCTAGCCATGTCCATTGTCAGCAAGGCGCCGATAGGGGAAGCCGTCCTGCTCGCCGGACTTGCAGCGTCCCAGCATGCGGACAATCTTGGAACTGTTGTCGTAGACCTGAACGATCTTCGATCTCAAGCTAACACGACACTTGAGCTTGCGGAGCAGATAGTTCAGGTCCCGGTCCACTGATAATGGAAGAGCAATCGATTCCCATCGGTATGCTTCTGCAGAAAGCCGCCAAGATCCGAGCCCATATTCTTGAGATGGTAGCAGAGGCAAAGTCCGGCCACCCAGGCGGAAGCCTTTCGGCCGTTGAGATCCTTGTCTCTCTGTTCTTCTACAAA
>VBBT01000159.1 GCA_005881695.1 Candidatus Bathyarchaeota archaeon
CGTTTTGGTTCCGCTAAGAATCGCTCGGCTTGCGCCATCTCGGAACTGTACTTGATTATCGTGATAGATTCCTTCTCTTAGAGGAACGGGCCGCCAGTCGGTTGTCACCGATCCGGCTTTCAGCCATGACCCTACCTCTTCCGCATTCCTCACTGTTGCGCTGAGAGCCAAGACCTGGATGTTCGGGTTGATCTCTGTCAGTCGAGTCAGAACCACTTCCAAGGTCGGCCCCCTTTGTTGTTCAGTTAAGAGATGAACCTCGTCCGCGACAACCAGAGTAAGCTCGCTCATCCAGGGAGCCTTGTGCCTCAGAAGAGAGTCTGCCTTCTCGTTAGTACAGAGGATAATATCGTATCTTCCTAGCCACGGGTCTGAGCTGTCATAGTCGCCCGTGGATATTCCGGCTCTAACATGATCCCCGTTAGGTTTCTTGATTGCTGAGTATCGTTGGAATTCCTTGAATTTCTCACTAGCCAAAGCGCGGAGCGGGGCCAAGTAGATCGCTTTCCCGCGGTGTTCGAGAACGTGTTGTAGGATGCAGAGCTCAGCCACCAGGGTTTTGCCGCTGGCTGTGGGACTGGCCAAAACCAAGTTTTTCCCATCTAAGACCCCTGCTTCGATAGCGTGTTGTTGCGGGGGGTAGAGCTCGTCGAGACCTTCTTTGGCCAATAGCTCGATTACTTGCTTGTCGATGGGGAGGTTGCTAATCTTCACCTGTTATGATAGCTCCGAAGAATGTGTTCTAGCCTGAAGTCCGCTTTAGTTTTCCTTCCTTGGGTGAATAGATCATTCCTTCCTTAATCAACTGTCCGACGAACCGGCGCGCCTCGCCATCCGTTACCTTCTCTCGCTCAACTATCGCGGCGGTAAGTATTTTTTCATCCACAGTCCCGGTTTCCCGCTCAAGTTCAGCCACGATCGCCATCACCCTTCCCAAGGAGTCGCGGACAGTCGCTGGCTTACCAGTCATTATTGTGTCGATGTCGATCTTGCCAGTCTTTACGTCCACTCCGACATCGTAGAGAGCATAGCTCATTATCTTGACCGCGCTCTTCGCATCTTCAACGGTCACCTCGTCTCGGAGAAACGCGCGGGCCCTTGCCTCGGAAATCCGGACCAACCCTTCGAGCTGCCTAGGGGTTATTGCGACAGCCGCTTCTTTGCCGGTGGTATTGCGCATCTTCAGATAGAAATCCTGGAGCTCCTTTACAGCTTCTGGGGTCAGAACGGGAACTATTCTTTTCGCGTAGCTGATGTATTTTCGCAGAAAATCAGGCGGAAAGGGTGCCTCCTCCGGGGTGTGTCTCGTCTTGTGGAGGGACAGGATGTGTTCTGACATCCGGGAATCATTTTCGGGCTCGGGCACGTCTTTTACTAGGAAAATCAGATCGAATCGGGAGAGTATTGTTACTGGAAGGTTGATGTTTTCATTGATATTCTTGTGAGGCTCATACCTTCCCAAAGCCGGGTTGGCCGCCGCTAGAACAGCAGCCCTAGCGTTCAAGGTAGCAACGATGCCCCCCTTGGCGACACTCACAGTCTGTTGCTCGAGAGCCTCGTGAATAGCCACCCGGTCATCAGGCCGCATCTTGTCCAGCTCATCGATACACGCAATCCCCTTGTCCGCAAGCACCAACGCACCTGCTTCCAAGACCATTCCCCCAGTTTTCTCGCGAAGAACAGCAGCCGTAAGCCCGGCAGCAGTAGTTCCCCTGCCCGAAGTGTAAAGGCCTCGAGGCGCGATCCTCGAAACATACTGCAGAAGCTGGCTCTTTGCGGTATTGTGGGAGATTATTCCGTTCGCGATGAACTTGTGGCTCTTAGGAACTTCTATATCATAAACATCAGCAGGCTCTCGATAATAGACGGCCACAACACGTTCGCTATGTTGTCTTCCGAGACGTTTCAACCTCGCGGCTCGCGCCTTCAGGTGAGCTAAACGAGCTTGCTTCTTGTTCGACGCGAAACCAATCTTGTCAGCAAATTTTAGAATGCTTTCGCCCCTTCTGATTAGAAGCGCGTTTGCGATTATTCGGGAGTGAATCCCGAATCGTAGGAGAAGAATCTGGACATCTCTCAGAAGCTCGATGTCTTTCGCTTTGAGGCCGATTGCACCGCACCCTCTCTTGCTTGAGAAGACTGTTCCATCCGCTTCGTACAGCCACCTTAGGAATGGCGAGACGACGCTGTCTCCCGACTTCAGGATGAGAGCTGGGACCCGCTTGTTCTTTAGGGTGGCCAGGTTGTAAGCAACGTCTTGACTGTGAATTACTCCTTCGGAGAGCTGGACATTGCGGTTCGGACCCTTTCTGGAACTGACCTTCGGGTTAATGCCAAAAAGTTTGAAGGAAATATCACAAAGCGTCTTGAGAATGTCCTTCTCCCCCTCTGCGACTGTAAGTCCTACTCTGTATCGCTGGACCCAACCGTCGCCGAGCACGTACCCCATGAATGCGCCAAGCTCGGGGGTCACCTTCGTCGGGAGGCGGCCATGAAACCTTGGACCTAATCTGTAAGCGAGAGGTCGCCAACTAGTATCGAGTAGCCCGGTAATGTAGCAGGGAAATCCAGTAACAACTGCAACCCTGTCTCCCACTCGGAATTCGTCAAGTCTCTTCCAGAGTCGAACCTGCGTTCGATCAACATTCTCTACCGAAAGTAGAGGGTGATTGTAGGTGCCTCTGATGCTCTTTCCGGTCTCGGTGACAATCTCCATCGTCGGCCGATTACGGTAGATATGGAATCGAGTTGCGACATCCTTCTCCGCTCCTCCACCTCCTGTCAGAACGGGAACGTTCAGGTCCTCAAGGTGATGGTCGCCCAAATCTTCAATCTTGGTGATTGTCCCGTCGCCTAGGACAACTCGCTCGTCCCCAACAAGACAGCCAGGATCCCCGATTAACAATGTGTTAAGGTCGCCTCTGATGCTGACTCCGTCAGGAAGATGTTTTGAGACGCCGCCAAACAGTAGGTAGAGTATTCCTTCCTTGATCTCTCCGTATCCGTAGATGGATGGCGCGAGGCTCATGATGAGCTTGCGGTGAACGAAGGGGTCCTTCGAGGCTTCTAGAATCTTCTTTTCATCTTCGCGAGTGATCTCGACAACTTCTGTCTCTTTGCCTACCACATCGACGAAGTTCGCTTCGAGGTAGAGGTTGAAGGTTCTGAGGCGGCCTTTTTCTCCAACGTACTGTTTTTCAGCTCTGACGATGGATGTTACAGCGACCCGGTCTCCGGGACGTGCCGAGTCTACAATGTCGTCTTCTAATCTGACATCGAGATAGCGCGGTAATTGTCCGGGCGGAAGGTCCTCTGGTCGTTCCTGAACTCGAGCTTCTTGAGTGTTCTTGAACTTGCACTGTTCCTCCAGCAGTTCCCAAGCGGTTTTCTGCTTGCAGCTTGGACATGTTGGACCCGGTCCTCTCATCAGGTCCCCGCTCTGTTCTTCCTGGACAATTTCGAGACACTTTCTGCACCGGAAGACAGCCTTGAGGATCATGGGCCGAACTTGCGTAGTCCTGACCACAATCCCCTCTACCAAGGCGAGTTTTTTCATGTCTTCGGCCCCGATCTTTCGCAGTGCTCTCTTCTCGGGGAGGCGGCGAAAACGAGTGAAGATGTGACCAGAGTGCTCTGCGTACTCAGGATCCTCCACGCGCATTTGGGCTGTGGCAGCTGAGCTTGCATAACCAATGTAATCGTCCGGCCGCTCTGTTACGCTCCGGGCTAGGGCGGGATCAAAGGCGATTAGATCGTCGAAGTCGATTACGAGAGAGATGCCGTTGTTTACGGCGACTTGGGCGAGGCGTTTTCGGTATTTAGATCCGACCTGGTCGGCTTGGTATGATCGGAAGAAATCTTGGAAAACGTCCTCTGGACGGGACGTTTGAGGGCTGACGAGTGTCAACTGGTGCTCTCACGGCCGAGAATGTCTTTCTTCCAGGACTCTACGTTCTCGCGCACCTTCTCGTAGAGTGCCTGCTCTTCTATCGTCAGGTTGGCTGTAACCTCACTCGTCTGTTCTCCAGATGCTCCAAGGGAGGCGATTTTCTTTACTCGAATGTTGACTATGTCCCGTGATAGGGCGAGAGCTTTGTCTAGGTCCCGGG
>VBBT01000160.1 GCA_005881695.1 Candidatus Bathyarchaeota archaeon
CCTGGTAAGTGTCCGGGATGGACATCTTGGCGATTCCAATACCATGAAGATACTTTGACGGGTCCGACTTTCTGGCCATAGAGAACTCCGTTGGTTTCTCGGGCCGATTCTCGTCAGCGAGCTCCAAGTACAATCGGGGAATGTAGACGGCCATGTCGTCTATGCCGACAGCGGCTCTCAAGGAGCACCCTCCGCGGAGGCTTTATGGTTGGGAGAGTCCGTTTCGGCTCACTTGACGGAAGATAGTGGTCACGAGAAGATAGGTAAGCTGTTCTTTGATTGGGACAGTTTTCAGTTACGATTCGGTCCGGATAGCCCGAAGGTAAAGCCGACTTGACTTAATAGGCTTGCGACAACCTACTTGGTAGCGTATTACTACTTACTTTATAATCAAGACCATCGACACATCAGGGGTATGACGGATAATTTCCGAAACGACAGACCCTCAGTGATCGAAGAGGAAGATTCATGACAATTTTCAACTCTTACCCTGATCTGGCCGCTCTCATTCTGAGATTAGCTGTCGGAACTCTCTTCATGTATCACGGCTACCCAAAGCTCACCGCCAAAAGGAAAGAAGGCGAGGGGTGGATGAAGAGTATGGGAATGCCGATTGCGATAGTTCCATTCTCAGGCTTCGTGGAGTTTTTCGGCGGACTTGGCCTAATCCTCGGAATCCTGACGCCTATTGTCGCAACACTCTCCGCGCTGTGGATGCTTTCCACAACTTGGTTCGCGATAAGCAAACTCAAGAAAAAGTACATGGCTGGGTACGAGCTGGACATAACCTTGCTCTTGGCAGCGTTGGCCCTCGCCCTCCTTGGGGGCGGAATGTACTCTATCGACCACCTTCTAGGACTATAGGAAGAACAAGAGATGTCGGTCAGGAGAAACGCGACTGTTGCCAACACAGTATCTGCGACAAACGATCGCGCGAACAACGAACTTGTCAAGAAGGCAGAGCTGAACGCGTCTCAGATGATGAAGAAGTCGGGCTTTGGCATCACGAGTGAAGTGGAGGTCGCAATCGACCCCCAGCTCCCGTTCATGGGATACACCATGCCACAGGGCAGAGGCTACAGAATAGTCGTATCGGGCGGCTCTGTCGGTTCAGGAATGCTGGAAGGCTTGCTGGTTCACGAAATGTCACACATCTACAGGATGGAAAATAACCACCCATCCCACGACGCTGAAATAATTGAGGAGGCAATAGACAAGATCGGAAAACAACATTTATCGCAGGACTATCAGCAGAAGATCGTCCATGACCTACTGAACGATATTCAAGACTTGTACGCTGAC
>VBBT01000161.1 GCA_005881695.1 Candidatus Bathyarchaeota archaeon
TTCCTCCAAGACTGGGTAAAAGATGAGCCGGTCGACTCTGGAGATCCAAAGAGAGATCGTTGGGTAAACGCGTCGATCATGGTCCATAACGCCCGTGCAATCGGCCAGATGACGAGACACAGCATACAAGATACGGGTGGAAAAGCCGCAGAATCGAACCAGAGATTTCTCTCACGAATACCACCAGCAGCCGCAAGCCAATTCCAATACTTCCGGGACCTAATGATCAATCTGAAAGAGAGTATGACTAGGGATCAGTATCGAAAGCTTCTCGCGGACTACCTGAACCGGTTCTTGGAAGTAGCCGAAAAGAACTAATGCGTGGTCGAAACTGTCCAGGGTGACAGGAATGAGTGAAGGATTCGACTTCAACAGCGCACTGAAAGAACTCGACAAGAGCGAAACTCACCTCACCGTAAGAGTCGAGTTTCGCAGATGGGGAAAACCCGTAACAGTTCTTCAAGGACTACCCAAGACCGGACGATCTCTCGCCGAAGTTGCTCACAAACTGAAAGAGCGCCTAGCCACTGGCGGAACGGCGAAGGACGGTGTGATTATGTTGCAGGGTGATCATCGTGCCAGAATCAAAGCTGAACTAGTCAAGCTTGGATTTCCAGACGACCACATAGAAATATTCTAGCCTTCGAAACCCCACTGACTCTGTCATCCATCTAGGTCTTCGAACTATATCGTAACCTCATGCTTTGATCAGGTCGCCGAGGGATTATTTTCTCTG
>VBBT01000162.1 GCA_005881695.1 Candidatus Bathyarchaeota archaeon
GAGCAGTGGCCGTGTGACCCACGGTATCATCGTTCACCCATTCTATCGAATTATCGACCCCAATTGTGACCGTGAGGTTAACGGGAAAAGAGTATGTACCGTTTACGAAGTTCGCTTGGAAGTCCGCAACGCTAAACCCCGTCGGTTCCGTTGAAGAGCCCCGTGGTATTCTGATAACTGTCACCATTGGCTTGGCTGCGGACAGTGAACCGATATAGATGTAGCCAGCAGTTGCCGTCACGATAATCACTACGACAGCAATAGCTAGAATCACGGCACGCCACTGTATTTCTCTCATGATGATCGTTTTCTCCTAGTTGAAGCTGGAAGGCCGCAGGGCCTTGTCTCGATATCGTTTAAGCTATTCGCAGGTTCTTGTCCAGATTACGCCGCTGCCACTTCTTATCCTGTGACGACAACTGTTCTGTGCATCCAGGGATGGTAGCTGCACACGTACTGGTAAGTGCCAGCAACAGTGAAGGTCACCGTGAAAGTGTTGGAAGTGTCATTTTCATTCATGTTACCAGAGTCAAAGCGACTTGCCCCAGAGGGCCAACTGGTGGCGGTCACGGTGTGCGGAACCGGGTCGCGGTTGGTCCAGGTCACCTTGCCTCCCTTCGCAACCGTTACGCTTGCGGGGTCAAAGTTGAGCCCTTGCGTGCTGCCAACACCCTTCGGGATCGAGACGCTGACTGTACTGCCTCCAGTGTTTGAGCTTGAAAATGCGAAGATTGGTGAGCCTGTGGTGAGCTGGTAAACTCCAAGTCCGGCAAGACCACACGCTGCTCCTACGGCGAGCACGATCAGAATCGGGACGATGAGATCGGCATACTTTATTTTCTGTGGCGGGGTGCCTTGCAACCCTACAACACGAATACCAGATGGCTGAGTGATGAGAAAATAAGCTTTCAGACGGTGAAAAACTCGCGCTATTTTTCAGGGTGGTGCAAACTAAAATAGGAGTAGGCCAGGGCTAATCTGAAGCCGTATGGTCGACCAGACCAGACGCGAATTTCTCAAACTCGGATTAGCAGCCG
>VBBT01000114.1 GCA_005881695.1 Candidatus Bathyarchaeota archaeon
CCGACTTTAGGGTTCGCGCGTAGCTGTCGGTTCGTTTCATCTGGGCAATCTTCACAATCTGTTCAGGAGATAGGTTGCCGACCTTGGTGGCCTTAGGTGTTGCCGATCCCTTCTCGACCCCCAATTCCTTGACTATCAAGGCTGATGTAGTTGGTGTGCCGATCTCAACTTCGAAGCTCTTGTCTTCCACGTTGACGAGGATCTTTACGGGGACTTTCATTCCCGCGTAGGCCTTTGTGAGCTCGTTGATCCTGTTGACGATCTGCAGGATGTTTACTCCTAATGGTCCGAGTTGAGGACCTAGGGGAACGCCTGCTGTGGCTTTGCCACCGTCGATTATCGCGTCAACTGCTTTCTTGTCGGCCAGCTTCCTCGACCTCTCCTCTACTTACGAGCTTCACATAGTCTGCGTGTACTGTTATCGGCAGTGTTGCGAAGCCTTCTTCCAAGAGCTCGATAACGACCTCTTGTTTGACCTTGTCGACGTGCGTGATCTTTGCCTTCAGACCTCTGAAGGGTCCTCCAACAACCTCGACGAGGTTGCCCACGCTTAGCTCTTCGATTACGGGTTTTGTTACTATGAATCGTTCGATGGCCGCGAGAGATACGACGCCTTTTGTTCTGGTTCGAGCGTGTCTTGTCCCGGCTATAGCTTCATCAACAAAGTGGGGTCCCATTGCCTCGACGAAAATGTATCCTTTGATCACTTCCGGTGCGAGTATTGCTACGATGGGCAGCTTCTTGGGCTGGATCCTGCTGGCCATGAGGTCCACCACGGTTCTCTCCTGTCCGCTGGTTGTGCGGACTGCGTATATCGAAGTCTTCTGAGTTTGAGTAGCCACGATCTTGCCCTTCTATCGTCCTGCGGCAGCTTGGCTAGCCGGCAACTGGTATAGTCCGACTACCCAGAAGAGGATTCTGAGAACGAACCCTATGCCCCCGACAATAGCTACGCCTATCAGGATAATCTTGATATTGAGTTTCGTCTCTTGCCAGTCCGGCTTTTGGGCTACGTGGAACAAGCGTCTCGCGGACTGCAGGAAGTTTCCAATGCCCATGACAAGCCCTCGATTATGGATCGGACTTCGATGGACCCGGCCCTTCCTATTTTAACTATGCTAGTGTCATGGCGTCCTTAGCACCTCTTTGAGCGGCGGGAGGAGAGCAATGATCGCTGGACCCAAGGAGGCTTCCATTCTAAGGTTGATTACAGGATGAGTGAAAGAAGTCCTCTTGCCGTGTGCAATCTGTTTTCGGCTTCGTCCCAAACCGCTGACTGGGGGCCGTCGATTACGTCTTCGGTTACTTCCTCGCCCCTATGAGCTGGTAGGCAGTGAAGGAATATCGCTCCAGGCTTAGCATGCGAGAGCAGTCTCCTGGTGACCTGGTATTTTGGAATGAACGTCGATAGTCGTGTATCCTTTTCTTTCTCCATGCCCATTGAAACGAACGTGTCGGTGTAAATCGCGTCTGTTCCCTTTACTGCTTCTTCAGGGTCTTCCACAATGCTAATTGTTGCTCCGGACGTTCTGGCGGCTTCTTCGGCATGTTTGATTGCTTCTGGGTCCGGGCCATAACCTAGGGGCCTAGCGACTGCAATGTCAACCCCGGTCTTGGCGCAGCCTATCAGGAGGCTGTTGCAGACATTGTTTCCGTCGCCCACGTAGGCTATTTTCAGACCTTTCAGTCGCTTCTTGTATTGGATAAGTGTCAGCAGGTCCGCTAGAATCTGGCACGGGTGGTGTTTGTCAGACAGACCATTGATGACGGGAACCTCCGCATTCTCAGCGAGAACAACAAGGTCGTCATGCGAGTAGACACGTGCCATTATCGCGTTGACATACCTATTCAAGACCTTGGCAGTATCCGAAATCGTTTCTCCTCGTCCCAGTTGCATCTCGTTCCAGCTGAGATAAATGGGATGACCCCCTTGTTGCGCGACTGCTGTTTCGAAAGAAACCCGGGTCCTTGTGGAGGGTTTCTGAAATATCAAGGCCACCGTCTTTCCTTTGAGTTGTTGTGGAATTCTCGTTCGTCTTGCCAACATCGCAGAGCGCTTTAGGATTAGATCGATTTCTCTGGCGGATAATTCGACTAACGAGAGAATATCCCTCCCTTTCAGGCCGACCAAGGCTCTCTATGGTTCTCCGAGACTGTTTGGCGTCGAGGATTCTTCTCTTATAAGAACCCGCTGAATCGCGCCTCTATCGATCTTAGGTTAGGTTGAAAAAACGAGTTTAAATCTCGCTAATCGTGCACTCAACCAGTGACCAATATGGTTGATCTGGAAATAACGTACTGCCAACCCTGTGGACATCAGCCAGCCGCGATCGACATGGTAAATCAGCTTCTCGCGACCTATGGCATGCCGCTGAACCGGAAACTGACGGTTTCGCTGAAACCAGCAGACAAAGGAGTCTTTGACATTGTACTTGATGGTCAGCTTATCTTCTCGAAGCACCAACAAGGTCGGTTCCCGACTATGGAAGACCTCAAGAAAAAGCTCGACCAGAAGCTTACGATTTCGCTAGAGACCCCGCAATAAACACGCTAAACGTCACACTCATCCTACCAAGGTCTGGCCAGAGTACTACACTAGATTCGTTTCATCCCACTAGGTTTCTTACGATAGTCTGGGGCTGGAATGGCTCCAGATCGTCGTAACCCTGACCTGTTCCGACCATGGTCACGGGCCGACCCATTATGTAGGACAGGGATATCGCGTTACCGCCTTTGACATCAGCGTCGAGTTTCGCTAGGATTATCCCATCAATCTTAACTGCTTGCGAAAAGACCTTGCCCTGCTCTACCGCATCGTTTCCAGTGAGAGCATCAACCACCAGAATCGTCAAGTCTGGTTTCGTGACTCGCACGATCTTTCTCATCTCTTCCAACAAGTTCTGGTTTGTCTGCATCCGGCCCGCCGTGTCTATTAGAACCACGTTTATCCCATGCGCTCGTGCGTAATTGACTGCGTCAAACGCCACGGCAGCCGGATCAGCCCCATACTGATGTTTTATCATTCTTACTCCGATTCTTCTCGCATGCTCTTCAAGCTGCTCTATTGAACCCGAACGGTATGTGTCACTTGCAGCGAGTATGCATGTCCGGCCTTTCTTCTGGAGAATGTGTGCGAGTTTTGCGATGCTTGTTGTTTTCCCCGTTCCATTGATGCCTACGAACACTATTATCGCGGGCTCTCCGGCGTTTCTTTTCTTTTCAACTAGCTCGAAGATGTCGAGTCGTCCAGCTCTGTCTAGTACTGATAGTAGTACGTCACCTAGTATGGTCTTGACCCTTCCTCTGGGGTCTGAGAATCTGGCGAACTGAACGTCTTTCAGCTTCTCTTTCAATTCGGTTGCTACGTAATCTGCAACAGAGACTGCGACATCGTTTTCCACCAGCGAAAGCTGGAACTCGTCCAGAACTTTGTCCAGATCCTTTCCTTGGAGCTCTGCCTTGGTTACACGGTCGTAGAAGTTGGAAAACTGGGCTCTGAGTTTGTCAAACAATCTCTACCGGCCCACCGCCTTTCCTGCGAGCTAGATCCTCCAGGCGGGCTCTGTAGTCCTCGGTTTGGTTAATGATCTGGTTCAGCTGTTGTGTAACGTTGATTCGTGCCTTGTCCAGATCGGTCGCTCTCATGTTGAGATCCTTAATTGAGTCCTCTACCGTTTTTTCCAAACAGACGCCCGCCCCAACTCCGATTATGATGTGCTGAGGGTCTTCGAGCTTCGCCTTGACAAAGGAGCCGGAGCCTATTGGAATCAGCATCTCGACGTCCTTTCCGGACTCTTTCGTGCCTTCTAGAGTTTGCTTGGCGGTCTGGGTCTCGGAGAGAGCGCCTGTGACGATATCAAGTCTTGACGAGAGAACTCTGGCTGACCCTTCCAGCATTCTGATCTCGACAAGTAGCTGGCGCATTTCCTCGTCTAGGTTTCGAGGAGCGGCCATCTGCTTCTTCGAACTCGCCATCAGGCCGCCTCTGGTTCAGGCAATTCCTCAATCTGTTTGACTGTTATTTCGAACCTTCGTGCTTTGTGACGGCTCCCCACGTCAGAATAGAGGTGTTGTAAGGCGTCTTCTTTTTTGACTGCCCTGATATCCTTGGTGAATGGGAGTCTATCTCCCCCCTTGCGCAATTCGCCCGTTATCTTGAATCGTCTCACTTGACTCAGTTTGGTAGCCTTTTTCCTAGAATATCCGAGTTTGCAAGTGGGCGGTACTTAACCTAATCCGTTTGGAAAGCGTTGCTTAGAGTGATAAGTTCGGAGCCCAGTGTCTGGGACCCAACTATTGCGCCTCTGGAGTTTACCACCAGTCCGGCTTTGGGATATGGAACCCCAGAGTTGATGGTCCCTTTTGACACGGGAACGCCGAGAACATCTGAGATGGTCCTACTCTCATTGTCGGTTATTATTGGGTTCGCTAAGACTCCTTTGTTTGAAGCTGTTGCCAGTGCGCCAACGTGGGGAAGTCCTCCTATTGTGGAAGGTCGGACAGGGACCTCGAGCGTTTCTTCGAGTTCTCTGATTGTATTGTGTTTGAGTCGGGGGTCGATTATGGCACCATGGTCGTTGCAGAGTATTATGTTGCCTAGTGCTGTTCGTTTCTCTTTTATGATCTCGATGTGTGTTCCTGTAGAGCGGAGTTGCTTTAGTTCGTCTTTCGTGGTAATGTAGGGAACTAGGACGGCGTTGGAGTTACCCGTGACATAGATTCCGACAAGTCTGGATTCTGCGATTCCTACTGAACAGGGTTCTACTCCCAGTGTGTCGTGGAAGCTGCTGATCTTCTTGGGAGAAATGCCAGCTGGCAAGATTGTTATCTTATCGTTCGCGAAGGAGAAGATCCCGACGTTCGGATCCCCGAAGATGTCAGAGAGAATGACAGGCACTATTCATTTTCCCTCACCTGGAAACACGATAACTTTGCCTTCTTTGTCTTTGACGACGCGAATCCTAATCTTTCGTGGGGGTTTGCTGATTCCTCTATTCCAGAGAAGACTGTTTGTCTCCTCGCTTAACGAAACCTTATCGGTTTTCATTCTTTGGGCAGCATATTGTCTGACGTATCTTACCGCCCTAGGCGTTCGTTTCTCTCTCGGAGCTGTCCAAATTCGACGTAGATTGAGGTCGTAAAATTTCTCTTCAACTATCTCTATCTCCTCTTCTTCCTCGGCAGCCTCTTCAACTCTCGGAGTTTCTGGGGCTTCAGGTGCCTTCGCCTCTGATTCTAGCCCTTCCGTTTCTTCTTCTGTGGATCCCGCTTTTCCGGCCTCGGGCTTAGTAAGATCAGTCTGCGTGGACGGTTCTAAGTCAGTATCATCTTCGATGGCGACTTCTTTTTCTGTCATCTACATTACACTTTGATCTTCGTTTCTCGCCAGTGTCGCTGCTTCGGGTTTCTCCTGACTTTGCCCTCAGTCTTAGCTACCACCCACGATGGAACGGCTTGAGCTTGTTTTAGAGCATGCGATAGGTGCTTCTTCTTTCCTGAAGGTTTGTGGCGTGCCATTTTACGCTCTCCTGATCTTGATCTCCTTTTTCTGCGATTGTAACTGGACCAGTGTTTTTTTCAGTTGTTCATCCGTTATCTGTGTTTGAAGCCGTCCTGACTGAGCGAGCTGTATCAGTTGCATTTCCAATTCCTCGGCGAACTCGGGTTTGACCATTCGAATATTGGCGAGCCGCTGCCTCGCTTCCGGCGTGAGGATTTGGCGAATGATTGATTGTTTCTGACGCTCCACTTGTTGCTGAGCCTGTGAACGACGCTGTTCATCGTAGGCTGACCTTTGCATCTCGGCCAATCTTCGTCGACGTAATGCTTCGAGCTCTTCGTCCGTGTAGTCTCCATTGGACATTAACTTGGGGCCTCTTGAGGCCGGGTTTTCAATTCCTTGGCAACTTCAGCTGCTGTGCGGTTTAGGAGCGCGATTCCTTCCCTTGTTAGCTTCCGGCCTTTCTTTCCTTCCACTGCGACGAGCTCTGCCTTCTGAAGCTGTTGAAGGGGTTCTCTGATGGCGGAACCTCCCGCGGGTACATGATGAGCCGGCCGGTTCCCGTGGCTAACACGTCCCCCGTACTGAACGCGCAACCGTGAAACTCCGACGGGTCCTCGGACATACATTTTTCGGAGAAGCGAGGCACATCTGAAGTACCACCAATCCGGGTTCTGTGGAGGTCTCTCCTTGTGAGCTCCAGTCTTCGCGAATTCAGTCCAGGGCGGAGGCGTAATGTCGCTCACGCTTTCTTTCAGGTGCTTGGCTAACCTATTGATTAATTCCTCGGCGGGGACTTCGAAAACTGTTGGCAATTCTGTTAATGTCCTCAGCGGGTTCTAGATTTTCGTCGGGAAGGCGAGGGTAGCGTAATATAAGGCTTCATCGAAAAATGCGGGGGTTAACACAGTTTTCTATACGGACACCTCCGAATAGCACCACAGCCGAGACAGGAAATGATGATTCTAGAATTGTTAGGCCGAAGCCTGATCCGCGCGTTCTTTCCGAGAACTAGGGGCTGGCCGCAGTTCCTGCAAAGATAATGTTTTTTCTCTCGTGGAATCCTAACCTTAGTCCGCTTCGAAATCTTTCTGGCGAGTCCAACATATCTCTTAGATAACTCGACATCCTTCGCAAGGATTTCTTCCGCCTGACGGAGAAGAATATCTATCCGTTCACGCGCAACCGTTGCCACCGCCGACCGCGTCTTTCCGTAGTTTCGCCTCGTGGGCCTATTTCCCATGAAACTCATAACCTAGCTCTAGCAACGAATGACTGGTCCGCGTTGGTCCTGTCACTAATTCTCGCAGACTCCTCGATAGAGCTTGTGCCTAATGAACTGGTCGACCATCCCGCGATCTTAAATTGGGCGCACAGGAAAAGAAAAGACCCCCACTCCCTCATATTAGACCAGACCTATCATCACTCGGCCATCCTCCGGCTGGGACCCAGCGGGACGGGGAGGGGGCGTCCGGACATCGCCCATCTCTCCTTGCTGCTTGCACTAGGTTCACCCCTTAACCTGACAGGTGGATTGAGATGCTACGTGCATACGAGAGATAACAATATCATTAAAGTCGATTCGAACGCAAGGCTTCCAAGGAACACTGACCGATTCACGTCACTACTCGAACAACTCTACCAGGAAAAGGCCATTCCTCCTGCGGGGCGTCCGCTTATGTCGATTAAGCCCGGGTCCCTTGGAGATCTACTCAGCGAAATATCAGGAGAGGTCATAGCGCTAACAACAAAGGGTCTCCCCAAACGCATGGACGAAGTAGCTTCGAGATTGGCAGAAATACACAACCCTGTGTTGCTCGTAGGGGGATTTCCAAGAGGACACTTTTCCAAGGACGCCCTCTCCAAAGCCAAGGAATCCTACCGAATTCACGATCAAGGTTTAGAGGCGTGGACGGTTGTCGCGAGAGCAATCTACGACTACGAGAGAGAGACCGCGTCGAGAGGAAGTTTTCCCAAAACTAGCCTTATGTAGACCAAGTCCGAATTTCCCTTCTTGAATGGTCTAGACTGATGTCCTCCGATTTGGAACTTCAGAGACAAAAGCGAGCTCTGGAACTCCGCCGGAGATTGCTACAGTCACGGAACATCCCGGCTACAGTTCCACCGCCAAAACAGGCAGAACCTCCGCGAGACATAGTTCGGAGAATCCTAGCTGGCAGGGGTGCCGAAGTGATGGAGACCGCACGTAGGTACTATCCTGCTGAAATCGAACGATTGGAGTCAAGTATCGCTTCCCTTGTCGCCGAAGGAAGGCTGAAAGGCCCCATATCAGGAGAAGAGTTGTATGCATTCCTCCGGAGGCTCGGGCTCGCATTTAGCATGGACGTCAAGATTAGAATAAAGGAACACGGCGAACTCAAGAGCATCGAAGAGAAACTTCGAAAATCGTCGGGTTAGCATCCGTCTCGGGAGTCTTCACGGACTCTTCGTCGAGAGTCCACGCGGACCATAGTACTCTAGGCATGGTTTGATGGGCACGGAAGACATTTTTTCGTTCCGCCCGTCCTAAGGCTTGTTCGTCCTTGGTAACGACCGCAGGCGCCTTCAACGTTCCGCTGAAGTGTACACCCGAAGAAACTAAGCATTTTGTCGAACCGGCTATGAAAGAGGCCGAAGGCTCTAACTTTACTGGAGCATTGGAGGTTGTCAACGACGGATTGAACGCCCATCCCGCTTCCGAAGGGCTTCTCTTTCTCCGATCGTATTTCTGCTACAAGATTGCAGATAGCATAAGCAGTGAGCTCAGCGCGCTGCCGAAACCAATTCAGCCGTTAGCAGAGGGTGTACTGATGGTTGATGGCGCAATGACAAACCAGATGCTTGGTCGATTCCAAGAGATTGTCAAAGTTCTAGGAGACGCTGAGGAGGCGATCAACGAGATATTGCAGGTGAACCCCCATAACAACGAAGTTACCGCCTTCAGAGCCTACATTGACAGCAAGCTGCAAAAGCTGGGGCAAGAGTCCGAGAATATGCGGATGACTTTCACAAACACCCCTAACATCGCAGGCAATTTCTGCGTGGGATGCAGGAAGAATATTTCGTTCGACACACAAACGGTCGTGTTCCGGAAAACCTCCTCTACACAACTAGAAGTTTGGCATCTCCCATGCTTCAAGCAGCTGGGCAACAAGAACTAGACTAACTTGGTTATTACTGTAGGCAGCGGGCCGTGAGCCGATTCAACGAATAGCTTAGTTCCTTCCTTGGCAAAGTCTCGCTGGGCATAACCCAGACCTACGACGGCTTTCAGTCCGGGGGAGTATGCAGCGCTGGTGACGTATCCTGCTTCTTTGCCGCTTGCCTGAAGCTTCGACTTTTGGCCCGGTACGTGATCAGAGTCGGTTTGAAACTGAACAAGGTTCTTGTTTACCCGGCCAATGTGAGTAGCTCGGGCCACAACCTCCTGACCGAGATAGCATCCCTTAGTGAAACTGATAGCATCTTTGTATCCAGCTTCCAGGATTATCGTATTCTCGTCTACGTCGACCCCATATTTTGGGTATCCTGCTTCAAGCCTGAGAATTTCTAGCGCATCTTGCCCTACTGGGGTGACTCCTTTGAGGAGGAAGCCTTGCCAAACTGCCTCAGCCTCGTCATTTGGAATTATCATATCGTATCCAGATTGACCGGTCCGGTCGCGAACGACGATCATGGTAGGGCCTATCATCATGTGCTGCAAGGGCTTCATGTCTGCGAATGCTGTCCCGAACAACTCTTTCGCGTTCTCAGTCGCTTGCGGCCCTTGCATTGTTAGGTGAACAAATTCAGAGGTGATGTCTTTGACTTGTACGTCCTCGGTAATGATGAAGCGGTCGAAGGTATCTCTAACCCTTGCTGCTGGAGCATCACCGGTGTCGATGAGAAGATCATCTTCTCTTGCATAGAGGTAGAGGTCCGCTAGGACTCTGGCTTTTGTGTTGAGAAGTGCTGAGCGGACGCCTGTCCCTTCGTTCAGCTTCAAGACTTCGTTAGTGACTAGTCCGTTGAGGAAGGGTAGTCTGTCCTTACCTGTTATTCGTAGTAGGCCGAGGTGTGAAAGGTCGGCTAGACCCGAATGGTTTCGGACGGCCCAGTATTCTTCAGCTGGACTAGTGTAGGATAGTGGAATCCGGCTTTGTTCCAGCTGGGCGCCCATCTTCTCATGATGCAGAACCAGAGGATTGGACATGCCACTTTACACGGTTCCAGTCGCGGGTAATAGGATTGAGCCCATGTCGTTCACCTTTGGTTTGGACTAGCGTCAGCTATTTTTCTTGATGGTGCGGCCGCCGGGATTTGAACTCCCGAACCGCTGTCAAGGCGGTTTCCCGGGTCGTCAGCGTTCTGCTAAGCCTAGGATTGGCAGGCTGATATCATAGACCAGGCTAGACCACGGCCGCACAAAACGAACTCCAAAGCTACCGGTCATTTAAAGACTGAGCAAGCTGAGGAGCCACGAAACTGGGATTTCCCAATCGTGCACGCCGACTTGTGCCATGTTCCATTGTCTTAAATAGAAAAATAGGCTCTTGCCCGATTTCAGAAGGATCTCAACTTTGAGTATCCCACTCGAGAACCTGAGGCGTGACCTACGAACACGGCTCGAAAGCGACAAGCAGATGTCAGGCGCTTGGGCGATCGTACCGTTACTGCCGACAATCGTGGGGATAGCTATCACTGCAATCGTTTTCACGGTTATATTCAGCTCCCTGGCCAACATTCCCCGGACAACCACCCCTACAAATTCAACAGTCACGACAATAGGGCCCCTAATCGCGGCCCTCATTGGAGCAATAATCCTCGCGTATCTTACCTATTTCATCCTGCTCATCTTAGTTATCGTTCTGATCTTCAAACTAGTGAGTCGTCGCAACAACCATTTCAACCGGCAAATTCTTCTCCAAGAAGATTTGGTAAGCATGGCGAGGGAGCTGGCGGCTAAGAAGGGTGTTGACGTCTCGATTCTCCTCAACAATATGGAAAGAAGTGTGAGAGAGGCGCGGCTGGAGGAGACGGAGAAAAACGCCACACTGTACGCGATACTCGGCGGCATCGTCTGGATCTACGTGGCCTACTTTCTGATGAAGGACTTCTTCAAGCATGAGAGAAGAGAGGACCTATTCATCAATGATATGCTTAGGACCTTCAATGCTCTCGGAGTATCAATTAACTTCCCTTACCGAAATCCGCCGATACCAGACCGAAGTTTTGCTCTCTACTTTGTATTGACACTGATAACTGGAAGCATCTTCGGCGTATACTGGGTCTACGTGCTGGTCACTGACCCTAACAACCATTTCCGTCAACAGATGCTGATGGAGGACACGATTATGGCTCAGCTCTCCTGGACCTCTCCGACTCCTTCGCCCACTCCCTCCGCACTGCCCAGCTAAACTGAACTGGTCAAGCTGGCGTTCGCGGGTGGCTTTCTCCGACTCTCCCAGCCGCGAGGTAAGATTCTCGACGTTGGTTCAGATGCGAACGACGACGGATCTAGCAGTTTCGGTTTCATGGTTGCTCATGCCGCTGATGAGTTATCTGCTGTGGGCGGGTTTTGTGGTCGCCTGGTGGGCCGCTGGCGCGGGAGTTGGAACCATCAATCTAACTCTAGTAGTTAGCGGGCTGGGAATTGTGGGTCTGGCAGCTTCGGCGGCAGCGTCATACGTGGTCTTTACCCTAGTGAATAGGCTGAATATGCATTCCAGTAGAACGAGGGCTCTATTTTGGAATACGATCAGCGAACTTGAGTCGAGAATAGGAACCGTGGGCCAAAGTGCTCTTCTTCCCTTGAGTTCTGCTCAGGAGGGCTTCCACAGGCTCTCTCGTGGAGAGCATGAAAGGAGCGCAGTGCTTTGGGCGCTACTTGCCTCAGTTCCAATTATCGGCTGGATTTTTCTGCTCGCTGCATTATGGTATCTCTCACGAGATATGGCAAAACACAATCGTCTGGAGGAGTTAGTTCTTGAGGATGTGGACAGGACAATGAAGGGAGCTGGGTTGCAGGGCGTCTCCGTCAAGCATGCTCCAATTGGATCGCGCGATGTATTGGGAATAGCTGTTGTCGTAGTTTCGTTGGTCGAACTCTTGTCGGTGTTTCTTCTCGGCCTAGCCGGCTGCCTGACGCTGATCTATCTGACCGTTGGCGCGTTTTCTCTGGTCTGGTTGGACTTATCCATGAGAGATCCAATCCCGCATTTCGTTTTCCACTCTCAGTTCGAACCCGAAATCCTTCGGTCACTGCCCGATGCCAGTGCTAAGGCCGGCGCTGTTAGAGTTGAGTAGATTGGCGAGAAATGCTCTGTTCGGTTTGAAGAGAATACTCTTCGATAGGATCTTTGAGAGATCCTTCTGGACCTGGAGAAAACATCCCGCGATAATCATACCAACGATGCTGGGATCGGCTTTGCAGGTTATCCTTCAATCTATCGTAACACTTGTGATAATGCTCCTCTTAACCAGCTGGGCTTTTTCGGGCTCGTTGTCAAGGGTTCTTGGGGTATATGGCAACTCTGGGTTGTTGGGAGTGCTTCAAGATCCAACGTTTTCTTTGACAATCGTACCTGTAGTCGTGGTCATGCTAGCGGCGATAGTTCTTGTCGCGATCGTCGGAGCTGGCTATGTCTATTCTTCCGAGTACGGTATCTACGTCGAGGCGTGGAGTAAGGATAGTGTCCCGGTCAAGTCTGTTCTGGAAAATGGTTCTCGAAGATGGAGAGCGATGGCCTGGACCTTGTTTCTCTCTAATCTGATTACTTGGGGTCCTGCGGCCATAGGCTACGCGCTGATAATTGCATCCGCGTCAAGCATCAACAGCGTGGCCGGATTGATCGGTTTTTTCACCGCGATTAGCGTGTTTCAACCACTTTTCTTTGCGTCGTTGATACTTTCAGTATTCACCGTATACTCGTATCCTGCAGTGGTCGTCGATCACGTCTCCGGTTTGAAAGCTGTTCGTTATAGCTTTAGAGTGGCGTCCCACAATCTCGGAATCACGCTGACCTACTCGCTTGTCCGGATAATCTTCCAAGGATTACTCCTTCTCGTCGTCTTTTTCGCGGGATCGATCGGGCTCCCGCTGACGTCGCTTATCACGGTGATTCTCAGTTTCCTCTTGACGCCGATCCTTCATCTTACGAAGACGATGATCTATTACTATGCTGGACCAGCGGTTCCCGAGATGCCCTTCCAGCTTTCCAGCCCGATATGGCAGGACGTTTTCCGACGATTGCCTAGGGCGGCTTGGGTTAAGATCAGAACCGGGCTCTCGGAGGGTTTCAGATTTGTCATAGGACCAAGGAATCTTCCCTTCCACATTCTCTCGACGCTCGCGTTCGCGCTTGGAATCTACATGGGCTATTACGTGTCTGTCAATGGAGTGGCAGGTTTCTTTCTCAGCTTAGGCTACAGGCCGGGGCACGGTAATAGTCTGCTGGCACAACTCCCTGTTCCTGCACTTCCTGTTCTTGGTATCGATATTTTTCTCAACAACTGGCTCGTTTCTATAGCCACGGCGCTGTCCGGGTTGGGGTTTGCTGCTCCGAGCTTTGTCACGATAATGTTCAACGGGTTCATTCTCGGGGTGCTCTGGGCGCCGCAGTTGTCGCCGAGCCTGACAATGTTTCTAGCGGCGATCTTGCCGCATGGGATTATCGAAATTCCCTCGTTTGTCTTGTCAGGATCTGTGGGGATTAGGCTGGGATATGCGGCTTGGAAGGCAAAGTTCCGGCGCAGTCCGGAGAATGATGCGTATCTGTCAAAGACTCTACGGTTGGCCGTGTATGTTGTTGTTGGGCTCGCGCCTCTGTTCTTCATTGCGGGCTTGATCGAGGCGGACATTACGCCGTGGATAATGCGGATGTTCGGCTGGACCTTCTAGCCAAGTCTCTTGTAGGCCGGAATAGAATATGCCAGTCTACTATATCGATGGACAGAGTCAGGGAAACGAGCAGAATAGCCTACCTCGAAAGGCGAAAATTGCAATTGCCTACGCGGAGTCCGATACGGTTGACCATGGAAAATTCAGAATCTACTGGCAGCCGATCGGAGACAGAACCAACAACGAGGCAGAGTACTACGCGTTGCTCAAGGCGCTAGAGTTGATTGCGGAGAAGACGACCGGAAAAGTTCCAGTTAACATCGGTGAGGCGCTCGTTCGTTCGGACTCAAAGCTTGTAGTAAACCAGGTCAATGGAGAGTGGCGGGTTGAAGACGAGAAGCTCATAGAGCTGAGCGAAAAGGCGAGGGATCTGATCAAGGACCTAGGCTCTATACGATTGGAATGGGTTCCAAGAGATGAGAATTATGCTGGTCTATGGCTGGAGGGGAAGCTGAAGCCGTTCAGTGTCGAGCAATTACGCTGGTAATCAAGACAAGCCTTCAGGTCTTATGTGACGCGTCCGGGGGTCCGACTCTGGTCGAGAAAAAGGTTCTATGACCATGAAGGATAGGGGAACACCATTCTCATATCGCCGGAGGATTTAGTGTTAACGTGAGGCGAGCGCGACCGGTCTGTCGAGCTGTTTCTGGGCTCGTAGATTGATCTTGGAGGATCGTGGGTAGACTTGGACAAGTTTTCTACTATTCGAAAAATCAAGTTATCCTACAAGATCGATCAGGTGGAGAACGGCTGGACGGTAACGACCATGGACGGAACGGTCTTCGTCTTCCCCGATGCTAGGGAGATGACCGAATGGTTCTGCATGGTCGTCGGTGTTCCCTTCCAATACAAGAAGATGGAGCTGGACCCGTTGGAAGAGGAGATTCGGAAGCTTACGAAGGCTACAGCCAGCCTCCTAGCTTGACACTTTCAGGGCTTCTGGTCGGGTACTGGAAAATAGATATTGTCGATTGCCATTGACGATCGCTAGAAGGTCGTAGTGTTGGCGAATGTTCCTTCTGACATTGTCCGTGTTCTGGGTCCCGGCGAGCAGGTTGAATTGTACATTCAGCAGAAGATCTATCATCCGAAGATCAATATTGACTCTGTGGTCTTGACCACGCAGCGGATTATTCTGCGTCACCCGCATGAGCTGGGGTTGAAGAAAGACTTTACCGATTTTAACTATACGGATGTTGCGAACGCGATTCTTGACAAGGGAATACTTCGATCAACGGTTAAGATTACTCTGCGGTTTGGCGGTGACCCGTTGAATCTCGCTGATCTTCCGAACGGCGATGCGGAGAAGGCTTACGGGATTATTCGATCGAATATTTCGCGGTTTCAGACGCCGTTCTCTACGGGTTACGCGGGGATGGCGCCGGTTATGCCGGCGGGTATGGTCCAGCAGCAGCCTCCTCAGATTCAGGGAATTGTCTGCGGTAAGTGTGGGGCGCGGAGTGCGGCTGGGACAAGGTTTTGCGGGTCCTGTGGCAAAGCCTTCTAGAAAAGACGCCTTCGAGCTAGAATAGTCTGATTGCTGGACCTTCCTATCTCAGCTTGGACGGCAATCTTCCATACTCTTTTGGACGGGACTGGTCGGCTCTCTCGATTACTCTGAGCGTTCTAGCGAGGAACGCTTGTTCTTCCATGTCTGTTGATAGTAGTATTTTCCAGTGGACTCTCTCTTTTTCGTGGCAGAGTCCGCAGAGGTAGAGGTTGGAGTCGTCGGCTTTGTCCACGTCTTGGAGGTCTCTTAGGCACTCGGCGCAGATCATACATGGACTAATGGTTTGGTAGCGGGATAAGTAGGGTAGAGACTGGAGAAAGAAATCGGGGTTTCAGGGTGCGTTTGTCGGGTCCCAGGAGTTGCGGAAGTTCTCGTTTAGCGAGTCAAGTATCCTCATATCCTCGTTTGTGAGGTTGTAGTCGAACACCTGGCTGTTCTCTTTGATCCTCTCTTCCCTGACTGATTTTGGTATGGTTACGAGGTTGTGTTGGAGACTCCAGCGTATCAATACCTGAGCTGGGGTCTTGTTGTGTTTTTTGGCGATCTGCTGGATTTTTGGATGGTTGAGCCTTTGGCCCTGTGTCAGTGGGCTGTATGCTTCGAGCTGAATCTTGTTCTGCTCGCAGTATTCCAGTAATTGTTTCTGGTAGAGGAAGGGGCTGAACTCCACCTGGTTCACCATCGGACCGATTTCCGATTTGTCAAACAGCTCTGTTAGATGCTGGATCGTGTAGTTGCTGACACCGATGGATCTGCATTTTCCATCCTTCAACAATTGTACCAATGCCTGCCAGCTTTCGTTTCTGATTTCTGGGACAGGCCAGTGAATGAGGTAGAGGTCGAGATATTTTAGTCCGAGTCTTTTGAGGCTCTGATCGCAAGCCCGGAGAGCGGATTCGTATCCGTGGTCGCTGTTCCAGAGCTTGGTGGTTATGAACACGTCTTCGCGTTTGACGCCGCTTTTGTGGAGGGCGGTGCCGACGTCTGATTCGTTGTTGTAGATCCGGGCGGTGTCGATATGACGGTAGCCTGTCTTCAGCGCGTATTCTACTGCTCTCTGGGTTGTCTGTCCGGGTGGCGATTGGTATACGCCTAGGCCAAGGCGTGGGATCATGACTCCGTTGTTGAGCCTGGCGACCGGTTCGACTGTGGCTTGCATGTTGTTGGCAATGTTCAGGGTTCCACTTCAACCTTAATTCCGGAGAAATTCCCCGAGGAGGCGTTCTTGGAAAAACCCGTTCATGTAACAAGCGCAGGGGTTACTTTCACCTGCGTCCGGCGAGGGCCGCTCTCGCACACGGGGGTCCTGCAAAAGTTATACGAATTTATTTTCCGGATCCTCTTTCTGTCTGAAACCGATTTGGGCTTGTTTTCTTGAGGAAGCGGTGTTCTGGGCTTGTCTCGGGTTTCTCGATACCCGTGTGTTCCCCTTGGGATCAGCGTGGGTTTTCCTGTTCTGGAAATCGTCGACTTGGATCCGAAATCAGGGCTGAAAATGGGCTTATCTGGGCTATGCTTTGCCGCGAATGAACCTGTTCGCCGCGGTTGGCGCCAGCGCTCCTTTCCCACTGCAAACGTCCTTGTGAATCTTCTCATAGAAGAACCGATCAAAGGTCTCCCCACACTTCTCACACGTCGCCTTTCGAGACTGGTGGGTGGACTTGAAAGGGGACTTTTTCATCGGAGCGTTGCCCATTATCGGTCCTCTTACTGATGGGCATTGTATCCTCTAAATCTTACGGGAGGCGCGTATGATACACGACCGGGTCCAGGAGGCTAATGAAGGATTCTTGCTGCGGGGTTGGGGCGTTTTTTAGGATCGGATGCCTATCCGTTTGACGGAGACCCTTCCGACAGCGTGATAGATAATGCCCTTGCAGGGAGAGATCCTGTTCGTACGTGCCGAGAACGCGGGTCGCGGCCAAATGGCTCAGGCTTTTGCGGAAAAGCTGGGGTTGAACGCTTCTAGCGCTGGAACGATTCCTTCCAGCCGCGCTAACCCGGTGGTGGTAGAAGCGATGCGAGAACGGGGAATAGATCTTTCCCGAAGATCGCCGAGGATGCTGACAGCTGACATGATTAGCCGAGCGCGCCTCGTTGTCACGATGGGCTGCTCCGTCGAAGAAGCATGTCCCAAGCTCATGCTGGCCGCGATGCAGAAGAAGCTGGTGGACTGGCACTGGAGGATCCGAAGGGCAGATCGATTGAGGAGGTTCGGAGGATCAGGGACGAGATCGAAAAGAGAGTCCGAGAGATTGCCAGAAAAAGAGTAACCGTCTACTAGCCCATTCGGGCCAATACTTTCAGCCGTAGATATTTCAAAGGCCTATTGACCAGGCGGAGAAGAGCATGAGTTCTGTTTCCCAGGTCCGGATAAGGGCGCGGCTGGCCAAGCCTCCGGAATATGTGCTGGTCAAGTTTCCACGTTATGAGCGAGAGTTCTTTCTCGGTTATGCCAATTTCATTCTCGGACTAATACTGTCCCAGGAGATCAGAGAACTGTTGAGCACTCTGGTTTCCGCGGAGGGGATTCGTTCAGATCGATCGATTGACCTGCGTGTGATGATCTTTCCAGCCCGGCAATTGAGACGCCAACCCTCCAGAATACTCTACGGAAGCTACAGTCACTCCTTGGCGCAGATCAGCCTCTACCCGCTGAGAATCAGCAAGGACAGGATTAGGAGGGAGGGTACCGCACTGTTCGCGAGTCATCTTAACGATCTTTCAATTGCGCAGAGGAAGCTTATCGGCGAGATCGCCTCCGCGGCCATCTCCACTCTTATCCACGAAGTCTTGCATGTGAAGTTCCAGCAGAGAAGCCTCTCCCGGTATGTAGAGGAAGGAATGGTCCAGAGGCTGGAGAAAACATACATGAGACAGTGGGCCGACAAACTCGACGGGGTCTTAAGATCACAATTCTCATCTGGTATCGACAATGGTTCCGTGGGAAACGAGCCCTAAGATAGCCGCGCATAACAGTGACACATCGAAGGAGTTGTGAACATGCTTCAAGAAATGACCGACAAAAAAGCACGACACCTGCTCGAACATTCCCGCGCATTTCACTGGGAGTTCCCCTCGTCCCAAGGCACCCCGATTGTCAAAGGACACCGCAATAGCCAGGGGGTTGAGCAAGCTGTCAAGGAACGAGAATCTTATGCGAGTGCAGCACGTCTTCTCTTGGAGAATGGAGATGAAGAGGGCGCGACCGAGATTGCCTCCAATGCGTGGCGGCTCTGGATATTGGCCCGTGACCTCGACGGCGGACGAGCGTTTCTCGCCTCAGTCCTCGACAAGGGCGAGAAGAAACCGTCGCGAGCCAGATCACTTGCACTCTATGGTGATGCTCTGTTGGCTTTCAGGCAGGGAAAGATCGAGGAATCACGGCAAAGGAGCCAGGCCGCGCTTGAATCCGCGCTAGCGGTAGATGATCGAGAAGCCTTGACACTTGCATACCTTGGGCTCGGCCGGGTAGCATTCGAGGACCGCGACTATGCCAAATCTGCCAGCCTTGCCGTCAAAGCTAGACAGTTCGCGCATGACCTTGGCCCGGCGATGGGACAAGCGCCCCTATTCCTTCATGCCAGTGCGACCCGACTGACAGGTGACTACGATCAGGCAGCGGCCCTTTTTGAGCAGAGCCTCGAACTTAACCGGAAGATCGGAGACCAAGGCATGGTGGCGGCAGAGCTACAAAATCTAGGCTTTGTCGAGATCCACTGAGGAAACGTCGACGCAGCTGAACGCTACTTCACCGAAGGCGAGAAAATTGGACCCGCAAGCGATCCATATGGCACCGCGATGAGCATCATCAACAAAGCTGTTATTGCATTCCTTCGGGGGAACAGGGACGAGTCGCGTAGTCTACTGCAGCGTGCTCAATCAGTTTTCAAAGAGGCCGGGATAGAGCCCGGTGCAGATGACCAGTTCGAGATCGACTGGCTTCACGGGCAATTGACGAAAAATGTCTTAGAAACCTAGCGGACTGGGGGAACAGGCTCAGCGGCCCCGTCCGCGGATCCAGTCTCTATCCGATCTGATCTTCGGTCTTGCATTGTCGATCGGTGCCCTCAACCTGATCGCAAACAGGCCAACTGATACGCAAACGCTGTTGGGGAACATTGCAACGTTCGGCTTCAGCTTTCTCATCCTGATTTTCGTATGGTTCCGCTACACAGAAACCATGTCAGTCCTGCCGGTTGAAACAGGCAGGACCCGCTCGCTCAACACAATAATGCTGTTCCTCGTCGCCATCGAACCATACTTGTTCAACCAGCTCTCGTTCGGTTTGAATGCTGTAGCCTCTTCGCCCCTTCCGCAGGATGTTGCGTCTGCGACCTATGGTCTCGACCTAGGTGCGATCTGGATCATCCTAGCGGCTTTCACACATGTCCTAACCATAGAGGAGAAAAACCTCGCGCCTGATCTGTTCAGGAAATACCGTCTGTTGAGGAACCTAGAGATAATTGTCGCCGCGATCTTCTTCGTGTCGATTCTTCCCCAGTTCTGGACTATCATGATAGGCAGCACAAGCCTCAGGTATGTACTGTGGGGTCTGACGTTTTTCGTTCGACGCACGGGAAACGTCTATTCTAGACTGGTCCTGAAACGGCGATGAGCCTAGCGAATTTCGGCGCGGATTCTCTTGAATGAGAAGACGCTCGGCCCGTGCACCCTTGAGGGCAGATTCGTACGTCTGGAGCCTCTTCGAGAGAAGCATGCTGCAGCATTGACAGAGGTTGCCCTGAAGATGGATTGGGGGTGGATGCTATACCCGCTACGGTCGAGAGAGGATGTGAACCGACGGATCGCCGACGGATTGAAGGCAGAGGAGAGGAATGAGGAGTACGCGTTCACTGTCGTCCTTAGACCCAAAGGTAGGGTGGTGGGCAGCACGTCCTATCTCGGTGTGGCCGCTAAGCGCAAGATTGTTGAGATAGGCTCGACATGGTACTCACTTGACTCGCAGGGCACGGTGGTAAATCCTGAGTGCAAATGCCTCCTGTTGAAACATGCCTTCGAGGACTGGGGTGCGATCCGTGTGCAACTGGGAACAGATGCAAACAATGTTCATTCTCAGCGGGCAATCTTGAAGCTTGGAGCAAAGTTCGAGGGGAGGCTGCGGAATCATGGCTTTAGACAGGACGGCTCTATCCGCGATACGATGTTGTACTCGATAATATCGAGCGAGTGGCCAACGGTCAAGAAAGGACTCGAAGCGAGAATGGAGAGCTTCGTTGGATCGTAGCGTCAAAAATCCGATTTATCATGGACCGCCAAACCTTTTTCTTACCGTAATTCAGCACCGCTCCGAGTGAAGTGTATACACGTTGAAGGCAGCCGAGAAATCGGATACTTGGTGGGAGCGGGCTAACAAGAAGCTCGCGGAATCAACACTCAAGACGAGATTCACGTTGAACAAGGATGGCAGGGTCGAGGTTAACCCTCCAGTCCTTCCAGAGGACTATGAAGAGACCCGATTGCTCTTCGAGATAGTAGACGACGTCTTCTCGATGCTCGAAGAAGAAGCCGAGGAAGCAGAACTAGATCAACCCGACAGCTAGATCTTGCGTACTGTCTAAATACGCGAATTCCCTAGTCATCTCTGAATCTCGTGCACCGATCTACATTATCGAATATCGTATTCTGCATAACACTGATTGCCCTAGCTCTTTCTGCTTCGATTCTTTCAACTCGTGCGGTTACGGCCTATCTTCCTGCCGTTGTGCCTGGACAATTTGCCCAGTACAATGTACTCAAGGATTCCTGCCATTCTTCGATCCCTCAAATTTGCCAGTCGCTTGGGACTAGCCTAAACGATACGACGTACTCCGCGGTTCAGGTGGTAGGAGTATCGGGACCAGCAGTCACCTTGGAGCTCATCTCGATATTCAAGAATGGAACAGGTTCTCATGAGGCAGCGATCGTCAATGTTGCAACCGGAACGTCTAACGTGACCGTATTCTCCCAAGGCGTGAATGATTATTTCTTGCTTGCGGGGAGCCTTCAAGCCCCGGACCAAATTTGGAACACTCCATCGGCTCGGACTATCACCGCAACGAGCAACGAGATGGTGCTAGGCGAGATGAGAACGGTAAACTTTCTCAACTTTTCTGTGTCAGGGTCCCAGTATGGGACAACTTATTCTGGACCCGCAGGTTTTGCATTTGACCAGTCCTCGGGCCTCCTAATCGACTTCAACATTAAGCTCAGTACCACAGGTACTTCGACTACGATGTTGGACATTGCGATCCGCATGGTCGACAATAACGTCTGGCGCAGCGCGTACCTACCTGACTTCGACCTTCGCGCAGATCCGACAAGCGTCAACGCTGCAGCGAACACTTCTGGCAATTCGACCATAACCCTTCACCGACTGTACGGATTCACGGCAACCGTCAATCTCTCAACCACGACATCCGCTAACAGCTTATCCTGTTCCGTTTCTCCAAGCAGGCTTCCTATGGGCGGCTCAGACACGTCAACGCTGTCGTGCAAGGGTTTTCCGGGAAGATATTCTGTCTTAGTCAGGGGAAATGGAGGATACTCAGTCCATAACGCGTCGATCACCGTCACTGTGAGCACTGCCCCAATACCGTTGCAGCCAGCTAGCATCCTCTCGATGCCTCTGTTCTACGGTGGAATAGGCGTTGCCGTCATCGTAGCGCTTGCCGCCTTCGTCTTCCTCAGACGGAAGCCAGGAGGTGGGGTGGTCGCGCCTAGTGCCGCGTCAACTCCCGCTGTCAAAGCATAGCTTCAATTTCGCGTAACGCATGTCAACGGTCACACGTGATTAAAGACCCAGCAGATCAACACTGGCGAAAGGCGAACTGTCTTGGCCTCTACCGGACGCTTAGGCTGGTTCCTCATCGGAGTGATAATCGGCGCGATAGTACTGGAGCTCTACAATGGAATTGTAGGATTTGTTCCCCGCTGGCTTGGCGCCGCAACAGCGCTTGTTGGATTCCTGATCCATCTAGTCGCGTGGTTCGGCCTAATGCTCGCAGTAGCCGGCGTCCTCGGATCCCGGATCATAAGAAAAGACCAGATGAATTATGGGCTAATCGGGTTCGGCGCCATAATTGTGACCCTAGACTTATGGCTATCCATACCATTCGGTCTCAGGTAAAACGCTAATCGAGCCGTCCATGTCAAGCCGGTCTTTGATGTCCGACGTGTTGGTCCAGGAATTTTGCTGCTCTCTTGATCGAGTCTATCTCATTCTCACGCCGTACGAACCCGTGGCCCTCGTTTTCATAGATCTTGACCTCGACTGTTACCCCGTTTTTCCGGGCTGCTTCGGCCATCTGTTGTGTTTCCTCTACGGGGCATCGGATGTCGTGTTGGCCAGCGAGTAGGAGGAGGGGCGCTCGGATATGGTCGGCGAAGAATATTGGTGAGCGGTCCTGCCAGAGCTCGCGATCAGTTATGGGATTACCCATCAGCCATTCGTCGTTTTTCTGGAGGACCGGGTCCTCGTTCTCGTGTGCTGTGAACCAGTTGGCGAGTGGGACGAGGCTGACGCCGGCTGCCCAGATTTCTGGTGTCTTTGTTAGGGCCATTAGTGTGAGGTATCCTCCCCAGGACCCGCCCATTATCGCGACCTTTTTCGAATCCACGTAACCCGTGGTTTTGAGATAGTCGACTGCTGCGACGAGATCGTTGAGATCGCCTCGGCCAGCGTCTTTGCGTAGGGATTCCATGTATTCGCGTCCGAACCCCGTTGATCCACGGTAGTTTGGCGCGATGACCAGGTATTCGTGGCTCGTGAGGTACTGGATGTTGGGATACCAGCTGTTGAAGTGTTGCCACTGGGGTCCACCGTGGGGATAGACGATGGCCGGGTGGGACTTGTCGGGTTTGATGTTGGCGGGGATGTAGAGGAAGCTGGAGATAGGGGTCTGGTCCTGGGCAGGGAAGACGACGAGGTGGGGTTGGACGAAGTTGTCCTGGTTTAGTCCTCCGACTAGCGAGTAGGTGATTTGTTTGAGGGTACGGGCTTTGAGATCGTAGACCCAGATATCATGGGGACTGTCGCCGGACCCGTGTATTATCGCGAGCTGTTTGCCGTCTGAGGAGAAGCGGGCGGCGCGTACGACTCCATAGCCTGGAGGTATCTCTTCCTCTTTTCCATCGAGGTCGCGGATGTACAGATGCAGGTTGCCTGCTTCGTTGACGACGTAGGCGTACTTGTCTTCGGTTGGGCTGGTGTCGACTAGCTGGCTGTCCCAGTCCTGGAGCGTAAGCCACTGGAATTCCGCGTTCTCCTTGAGATCGAGTAGGGCAACCGCGTCTATTCCCTTGTCATTCGCGTTACTTGTCACGAATACTCGTCGGTTGTCGCGGGTCCAGCCTCCAACAATGCTGGTAGAGCGATCGTCAATTGGGGCGAGAACTGTCTCATGTCCTGTCTCGAGATCGTGGACGCTGACCCCGGCGTACTGGTAGTTTCTGGTCCGACAGAAGGCGAGTTTTTTCCCGTCGGGGCTGGGCTCTATGGCTTCGCAGTCACCGGTATCGCTGCTAATGATCTTCTTGACTGTCCCAGTTGCAAGGTCGTGGTGGAAGACCGGGTAGGTTCCGGGTATGTCTCGCTCTGCCGCGTAGAATAGAGATCTGCCGTCGGGATTCCATTTCATGTCTCTATGACCGATCTTCTCGGTGCGCGTGATATTCTTAGTAGTGTACTCTGTTAGATCGAGGAGGTAGAGGTTGGGTTTCTCATCGCCTTGATAGTCTTGGGCGTAGAGGAGGCGGTGTCGGTCTGGGCTGGGATCTGCGAGACTGTTTCTCTCGTCGCTCACTGTTAGCTGGACGGGCCAACCTCCAACACTGGGGACGCGCCAGATATTGTATCGGCCGGTAATGTTCGTCTCAAAGTAGAGATGCTCGTTGTCAATAGACCAGCGGAGAGCGTAGATGGAACGCGTGTAGTAGAGCGTGTCAATGTCCAACGGACGATAAGCCGGATTGGACGGGCTGGCGATAGAGTCGCTGGCCAGTTTGACAGCGGGAGTGGGGATCATTTGATCGGGGAGGTGAATCCGGAATAATTAGAACTATCGGAGGTCTTTCTGAAGGCGTTCAATTCTCTGACTGACAGTGGGCCACAGATGCACACGTTTTCGTGGATATCCCGTAGCGGAGATCGTCTCTCCATACTTCGCGAATGCTGCTAGAAGCACTTCTTTTCCAATCGTGTCCGCTGCACGTCGGTCGGCGATGTAGGAAAAGCTTCTCCAACGTCTTCTGACGTACAGTGCAATTACGGGAATGTAGAATAGCAAGATGACGAGGTTTGCGAGGTTGAGTTCTCGAACATAGTCTGGCTGAGAAGAACGTATTATCTGAATTGCATCAAATCCCACTGCACACAGCCCGATGGCGAGCGGTAGGAATAGGCGCACGGCGTAATCGCGGATCGGATCGTGCAAGAGAAAATAACTGTAAATCATTGGCGGTGTTAGTAGTGGCTTCCAGTCTTCGGCTGTAAGCCTGCCCATCATGCTCCGAGGTAGCCTCACCTCTCCATACTTGACCACTACAAGGTCAGGGCGCATGCCATCATCCCAGGTGACCGTGTCCGGCTCAGGCCTCGTTATTCTGAGCTCTCGAAATAGCTCGACAGCGTATTCCAGAATCTTCTCATCGTCTGGACTATGAGATGCATCCTGCGACGGGAGCACAGTTTCTTTCCAAGCGTCCCGGATTATAAGCGGTGATGATCGTCACCTGGATTCGATTTGTTCGCCAGTCTGGTTTTCTAGGTTTCTCTTAAGTGGCGCATGGGCCATTCTCTAGGGTTCTTGCACCCTAGGCTTGTTTGGCCAGCGCTTCTATCCGGGGCAGGGAGCGTTACGCCCTTTGCGCTAGCAGACTTCTACTTCTCGACTCAGTTTTCTGCCCCTGCTGGTGACGGAACAGGTTTTTTCGTTTTTGCTCTGGGCGCGTTCTTCGGGTTGCTGGGCATATTCATCATCATCTTCGCCATCATTCAATTCCTTGACGTTGCGGATCACAAGGTCTTGGGAGCTCTCGTTCTAGCGGGTTACGGCTTCCTCAGCATGATCGTGATGGTGTTGATCATCATGCCGTTGCTCTATTCACCTGCTTTACAGGACCTGCCGATACTGTTTGCAGGCGTTGTGGGGCTCGTCCTCGGCTGGATCGGAGGAATCTGGGGATTGGTATGGGAAAACCCTCCGATATCCTCCTCTGTACCTCCAGGCAAGTCGCGTTTTTGGATGTTGTTGCAGAAAAAATGGGTGCTCGTGTTTCTCTTGATACTATTGGCTCTGGAGACATCGATTCTCATCCTGATTGCCGTTGAATGGTCCGTGGGCAACCAGAGTTTTCCGCCGCTCTCGTTGACGGCTCCGGTTGAGACGCGGTGTGCAGCCCTAACCGCCACGGTGGTGTCTCAGAGCTCGGCGAACCGGACGGTGCTCTATGATTGCAGCGGCTCGCCAGGGAAGGGTCCAGCTCTAAAGATGAGCGTCTTCACGGGGGGTGCTGCAGTATGGTCTGTCCCTGTCTTCACCCTTCCACCGGGTTATCTGAAACTCTGGCTTATCGACGCGCAGGGATCCTGTTCTTCGCTCGGGCCGATCCCGCTTACGAGTGGGGAGGCTCTTGGATTGGGAGCATATTACCAGCCGTCGACGTACGATTACTGCGCGGCGATCAGCCTAGCCGGACCGGTGAGCGGTTTCACGATTAGATGGAGCCTCCTCCGATAGTAGGAAATGAGAATTGACCGTAAAGAGGGACGCGAAGATGCGATCCTCTGTATATTCGGGCTTTCGAGGCTTTTGCTCAAGAGCGGCTTCCCAAGATAGCAACATGCTCCCTCGAGGAAATGCCTTGCTTTTCCTTAGACTTACGCTCGGCGGGTCCGAAACCAACCGGTCAAGGTCAGAACGGCGAAAGATAGCCCGACCCAGAACAGATAGTTCAGTGCGACCCGTACCGGGTCGTAGGCGAGACAAGCTGTGGGGAAGGCGGGAGTGGCGCAGCCTGGAATCGGATTCGTTATCGAGAAAGGAAATCCAATAGGGTCTTCTGTGAAACGATTCGTAGTGGCATAGATACTCACGCCTAGAAGGATGAGCGCCGGTCCGAGAGCGATCCCTAGGTTGCGGAGGAAGTGGTGCATCCGACCGCCCACCCGGGAGGATATTCGGTTCGTGATCTCCGGTGTCCTCGCAACACGCCACGCTATGAGGGATACACCTACTCCGACAGGGATGATGGACCCGGTCATGAAGCTCAAGTCGATTGCAAACGGAAACAGGAGGAAGAAGACTACTAGGTTGAAGGTCCACCGAGCGCGCTTCTCCTCGGCCTCATCATTCAGTATGTCCCCCGTATACTCGGACAATTTCGAGTAGCTAGATAGCGGCTCGAATATTAATTGCTAGAGGGCTTGATTTCGAGATCGTCGGCCACGACCTTGCTCAAGCGGGTCTCCTGTTTCTCCAGTACCGGATTACTTTGGTGCTGTCGTGTCCCTTAGCAGGTCTTCTGCGAAGCTTTTCGTTCATCAATAGGGCTGTTTTCCGTTGTCGCGAGGATTCGACGAGGGAGCGGGTCTCGCGAAGGATTTCCCTAGCGATTTCGACCGTGCTTTGTTGTTGGGCGAGCTTCAAGATCTTTCGCCTGTTGACTCTGGTGTTCGCAAGGATTTCTCTGATGTCTTCTCGATCCTTGAAGCTTCGTTCGACCGGACGTGTCGCTTTGATCATTCGGAGCTTCGATAAGATGAGCTGTTCGGGGGGCTGGTAGTAAGACCTCAATCCAAGGGCTGTGCCTGACCGTCGCTCCAATCTCCCTTCCGTCTGTATGATCAGGTCGACTTGGTAGGGGAAGTGTTGGTGTTGCAGGCTGATGATATTGTAGCCGCTGGCTAGCTGGAGCTTGATAATCGTCTTCTCTACTATCAGTCCACCGCGGGCGAGTTTGTCCAAGAACTTATCAAGGTCGTCGATCGAGACTTGGACGATAAAATCCACATCCGATGTTGTTCGTGGGACCCCGTAGTAGCTGGCCGCCATTGCACCAGTGATCGCATAGTCGTAGCCGATCGCGTTGAAGAGAGAGACTAGAGACTTTGAGAACCGCTCGAAGCTCAGAGTCCTCAGCGAACCCTACATCCCGACTTGAACCGTTTTCGGGCGAGCTCCAGCAGTTTTGCCTCGGAGATGCCTGGGTGCCGGTCACGGATAGAGTCCATAGTGATCGCCGCGACCGTGGAGCTCATGTCGACGGCGAGGTTAACTTTGGCTTCTCCGCTCATTCGTCGAAAGCCACGAGTGAGATGCTTGGTAGATGATTTCTTCGTTGAATTGCCAGCCATGCTATAGTCCAATCTCAATTAGTGAACGTAGACTGAGTTGGAATAAAAACTGACCGTCGGGTCCAACGCAGGGACCAGCCCCCCACGCGCGATTTTCCGGGCGTCTCTTAAAAAGAGAGAGCTGGCGATTGTTGTTGGTTATCGCTACCCGAGATGGTTGAAGATGAAGGCAGGAAGAATAGAGAAGATCGCGAAGAGGCGCATCAAAGCCACAGTCAAAAAATTCTGGGCGAGGCCTTCGGCATCGATAGGGAACGTGTCAAGTCCTTCAACGAGGATGATAGGGGAGAGGACCAGAGATTCGAGACCTCCCTCCCCGGATTCAGGTTTAAAGAGGAAGAACACGAGGCTTCGCGGCACCTTTCCAAAATCGTGGCAAGAGTTACCCAGTTGATGGTGAAGGTGAAGCTTGGAAACCCTGTTTCCAAGTCTAGGGAGAAAATAGTTGACAAGGCTCTGGTCGATACGAGGTCGACATTCACAGTTCTTCCCCGTAGTATAGCTACGAAGCTCGGGTTGAGAAGCCTTGGGAAGAGACGAGTTGAGACGGCGAATCGCAGCCAAGTCTTGGATCAGTCTTTCGCCTCTATCGAGATCGACGGGAAGAACACTGTTACACCGCTCTTGATCAGCGGAACGCTGGACAAGATTCTGATCGGCGTGATAACCCTTGAAGCGCTTGGGCTCATGGTCGACCCGACAAAAGGAACACTGAAAGACACCGAGACGCTTCTCCTCTAAACCCAGCCGTTTTCGTGAAGGTCAAGGTGTGTTGCGGTAGGTTTAAGTTCCATTGTTTCAATTGTAACTATTGAGATAATGACAGCAACGACAATTACGATCTCCGAGGACCTCAAGAGGGACCTTCTCAGGGTGGCTGCCCGGCTCCAAGCCTCTCGTGGACAGAAGATAGACTATGACGATGTTCTCAGATACCTGGTGAGGAAGGCTACGAGGAACATGGCTCTCTTCCGGCAAGCATGCGCGCCCACCGGAGTATCCTCACGCGAGCTTCGAAAGCAGCTGGCGAAGGGAAGGGAAGAGGACAGGAAGAAGGAACTCAGCCTCGAGCGAAGACACTCTTAGCGGAACAATCTCCCTTGACGGCAGCGTCTTGATCGAGCTCCTCTCTTCAACTGATCTCTCCAAGCCTCTCCGGGACGCAATAGAGGCGGATACCGTCAACCCTTACACCACATTCCAATCGCTTACCGAAGCCGAGTACATTCTCTGCAGAGAGATAGGCTGGGAGAAGGCTAGAGGAAAAATCGAAGGGCTGACCGAGTCTAGAGCCATTGAACTGGTAGAGGCGAGCGAGCTGGTCCACGAAACGGCCCGGATAAAATGTGCACGTGCGATAGCACTCACCGACTGTTACACTATCGCCCTTGCAGAGAAAATCAACGGAACAGCCGTCTTCGCCCATCTCGAAGATGACCTGTCTCGAGAGATAAGGAGAAAGCCATTCTCGACGAAACTCGCCTTCCTTGAACCGGCCCGCTAGAAACCACCCTGTTATCCTCTGAACATTGAACCGCACATGGTTATCCACTCTGCCATATGAGGGGACGGACCCTGGTTCCAGAGATCGCTTGATAATTCCAGAAGGGTGCTCACGACGAGAACAGCTAATGACCACGAAGACCAGTATGGGAAGCTTCGGGCCGGCGACCGGCAAGGCACGGTTACAGTTGTCGATTCTTCTAGTTGAGCTATAGAGGAAGCCGATGATAAACGGGGCCGGGTTTGATACCGGAGCTAACCCGGCCGCCGCAGGATCACTTTCTCTAAAGATCGAATAATGTTAGTGGGCCCTTCCATAACAGGAAGACGACCGTTATCCCCGACGAGTCTGCCGGCCAGCTCGAGTCTGAGACCTTCTAGATCCTCCTCGGAGACTCTCTCTCTAATAGCGCTGGCAAGCTTCTCCTTCCTCTCAACAACACTCCCCCACCACTACCAGGAGTCAAAGGCTCAAAGGAAGAAACAGTTAGGTCGAAAAGTATTCGTTCAGTACCAACTTGATCAGCCATACACGCTCGCCTGAGCGTTCAGATCGTTGACTCGGAAATTAGTGTTATGGACACGGGTGCATCCCATTCACAGCTCCTAAAGATAGGCTAGTCAGAGCTTTATCGAAGCAAGCAGAAAGTAGACGTGGTCTCATGTCAATGCACCAAAGCAATCCTTACGATTTCATAGCCCCAGTAAAGGACCCGAAACACTTCGCGGGGAGAAACGAAGAGCTCAAGGAAATCGAATACTACATAGACGAAGCTAGGGGCCCGAAGCCGATATTCTTCAATCTAGCCTTGATTGGTGGGAGAGGTTCTGGAAAAACGAGTCTGCTCAACATGATCGGCCACATAGCGAGCGAAAAGGGTCTCTTAGCTGTCAAACTATCCCTGAACAATGAGGTAGTGGAGAGTGATGTCCTATTCTTCAAGGACGTCTTCGATACCATTCTAACCAAAGGCATTGAAAGAGGAATGTTCGGTGGACCGACCGACAAAATTCAGCGTGCTTTGCGGAAGGTCAATTTGAACCAGAGCTTGCACTAGTGGGCCTGTGTACTTGTTTACGATGCCGTTAATTTTCAATCAGTGTCAGAGAAGAAAATTGGGCGGGATCGTGCTAATAAAATCGACAGCGATGGTCGGCAAGTCGTCTGCACCCATGTCTTTCAGAATGTTGAGCAAGCGATCGTACTCCTTGTCGTGGGCAACAACCTTGCCTTCGCGAACTGCAACCCAAGAGTCTCCGTATTTTTCCTTCAGCCGGTCATAGTTTTCGACAAGCCACCTCATATTGTCCTCTGCGGTTTTGAATGAAGAGATCAGTTTTCTGCGTTCGTTTTTCGACAGTGGCATTTTGGGCTATCCTGCATATGGAAAGTATCCGGTCTGAATTAGTTAAGAGTTACTGGTTCTCATCTAGATAAGTGACAGTGCTCCGGATGAGCGAAAGCGTCTCCTTTTATGGTATTTAAACAACCGAAAGGACTCGACGGTAAGCTTGTCTTCCCAGAGTCTATGATGGTGGTTGTTCTATCCATAAAAGATTGTTCGATGAATAGAACGTCTGGGCGTCCTGGGTCCTAGTATCCAGCCCAGATGATGAAAGACGAGGAACTATGGACACTATTACGGAAAAGAGGATACAGGATACTGGAACTGAGCTACAGTAGCTACACGAATAAGAAAGGAGACGAACTATTCCGTGAAATAGTCAATAAGGTGGGAAGAGAATAGAGAGGAGATCTTTGCCTCGCTGCGAAAGCCCTGTTCTTGGTTCTGAGGCGATGATGTCAACGTCCTTCTAGAGTAGGAAAGGAAAGGGGGAGAGGAGCGAAACTAGAAGTGAAAGCAATCCAATATCCCGTTAGACCAATAGTTTCGGTCCTGTAACGCTTATATGGTCGTGTTCAGAATTATGAACAGACGTTCGGAAAATTGAGCGACATAAACTACACGAGGGCCACCATGTCAATCCTCGACACCTTGTCAAGAGATCCGGACAAAAGTCTCTACACCAGGGAGGTCGCAGAACGTTCGGGCATCAGCGTGGGCGCCGCGAGCATGATACTCAGAGTCCTTGAAGGGTCCCACATGATAGACGTCGAGGAGAAGGGAGGGATGAAGTTCTACAGGATCAACCTGTTGAACCCTGTCGCCAGAGAGTTCAAGGTCCTGTTCAACGTTCAGAAGATTAGCTGTCTCGTCGAACCTCTCAAGGAGTATTCCGACCGCATCATCTTATTCGGCAGCTTCGCAGATGGAACTGACGGTCCGGAGAGCGACGTAGACCTCCTTGTTCTTACCTCCGAACCCCACGCGGCCAAAGACCTCTTCCGCCTCCTTCAGAAGAAGATCGACAGACACCTCTCTCCCATAATAGTAGGAGCCGAAGGACTTGCCCGATTACGAAGAGACGACAAGGCCTTGTTTGAACAAGTATATCGTGGCAAGACACTTTGGGAGAAACAGTAAGCCCAGTTCTCAGAAAGCTCCTTGAGGAAAGGAGGATTCTAAGGTCTAGAACCTCGAGCCGTATGGTTGCCAAAGAACTCAAAGGTTCGGAGTTAGACCTGGCAACCGCCAAGGCGTCTTATGAGGCAGGAGATCACAAATGGGCAACGGTTCAGGCTTACTATTCCATCTTCCACGCTGCGAGAGCTCTGTTGTACAACAAGGGGTTCAGGGAGCGCAGCCATAGAGGACTCCTCAAGGCGCTCGCAGAACTCTACTCTCGTAACACCCTGTCGGACATGCTGGTTGTGTTTGAAGAATCAATGAGCCTGAGAGAAGATGCCGATTATGAACTCGTCCATTCCGAGCAGGGGGCCGGCGAGGCTTTGGAAGATGCAGAGATCTTCTTTGAAAGGTCCAAGATGATATTGCGCGACAGCATCGACGGCCATCGTCGAGCCCGCGTCCAGGGAGAGGATCTACTCTCTTATCTCGAAAAGTCCAAGGATTCACGAGGTGCAATATCCAAGAGGACGCGCAAGCATCAGGCACCTCGAGGGCGCCGTCAAAAACCGTAAGCCTCGAATTCGACTCGAGGCCCGAGAGTCTGAGAACGAGTTCAATGCTAGAAAGAGTCAATGTTCCTATTACCCAACGGCGGCTGGAGAATTTCTAAACATTCTTTTTGATGGGCCCCCAAGGGTGGTCGCTTTTCCCGCGCCTTTCCTTCGTGAAAGGCCGAGTTTCCACGTTCACCAGGCGCCTACCGGTGCTTCCTTCCTTCGTGGCCTGGTCTAGTCCTCGACCATTGGTCGTGTTCGTCTATGTCCCAGTCCACCTAAACACGATCCAGGTGTTGAAGGACGAAGAACTACGAACACTATTACGGAAAAGAGGATACAGGATCCTGGAACTGAGCTATAGTAGCTACTCGGATAGGAAGAGAGACGAGCTATACCGGGAAATAATGAGCGGACTCGGAAAGTAGTAATGTCCCGATGCTCCGTGAATCAATTGGTCCTACAGGGAATCTCTGAATTTCTGCTCGGAGATATGAGCTCTAAGCGATTCAAGGCCTAGAATCGCCTCTTTGATTAGGAGCGTCGGGTCGCTTCGCATGGCGAACAAGGATTTCATATTTGATACGAATTTTGATGAAGAGATCTCTCCGATCGCAGAGTCTACCTGTTCCATTAGTTTTTCTTTTGATCCGCAGGCTGCGCACCGCGCGACTTCTTTCCAGTCGACCCTTTCTGAGAGTATTACAGAATCTGCAATGTCCTGAGTCCTCCCCGAGTGTAGTTTCATAGCGACGAGCAGATTCCTCTGTGCCACCCTTGAGGGTGTGGAGTCCGTTGCTCCCACTACGATCGCTTCTACGGAATTCTCGCGTATGAACTTGTAGGTCCACGTTCCACTTGTTTGTCGGCTTACAACGGTGTTCACCAAGAGTTCCACCGATACTGGGAGTCCAGCTACCGATTTGCGGTATTCCCTCATTGTCACGCCTATCGGGGGCCGGAATCGACCCTTCCACAACGCGTACCCCTCGCCGAGGACTGTTGCATCTATGACAGGAATGTTGTTGCTAATGGTGGCGAGGTCGCAGTCGATCGAGAAGCGGTGCTGACCGTGGGCATTAACTGCGTATCCGCCGATCACAACGAAGCCGTCTGTTGCCTCGCTCAGTACCCTGAGGATTCTGATGATCTCTGTCTCGCGGGCAGTCAG
>VBBT01000156.1 GCA_005881695.1 Candidatus Bathyarchaeota archaeon
CTGTAGCGTTCCGAAACTGCTGTTGCGATTCCGCGTATTTTGTCCTCTGATCTAGCGCCTATGACAGACCCGATCATTTTCAGGTCTAATGGTCTTCCGGAGACGTATAGTGCGGCCTCGCAGAGCTGCTGTTGTAGGTCAGCAGTTTTCGGCTGTGCTGTGTTAGTCGAAACTTGGGCTTCCATGGTTTTTCAGCTCGATTTCGATATCTCCGAACTCGAGGGGCTGGGCTAGGCCGACTCTTCCTTCTACCGCTAGGAATAGCAACATGACGAACATTCTCACTGCTTCGATAGGATCTCCTGTTCCGAGGAGGGTTAGGAAGGACAGTTTCTTCCATGTGGGGCCGGCTTCTGCTAGTAATCTCTGGAGAAAGGCTTTGATATTCTCTTCAATCTTGACAAGGAAATCGTCGACTTGTTCGAACACCTCGGGCGTTCTTAGAACCATCTGAGCGCTTGCGGGAAGCATCCTTTCTGCCGTCAATACCTCGAGTAATCCTTTGATGACCTCCTCAACAGATGTGGTTGTTGATTCATAACGCAAGGGAAAAGCTAGTGGAGGCGGGACGAAATCCGTGGGCCTCTCGAGCGGGGGCTTTGGGGGTTCTTCCATCTTGAGGATGAGCTCTGATTTCATCCGAAGCAGAATGGCTGAGGAGAGGAGGGCAGTGCCGGAGACGGAGAAATCGATGAACCCTCGACCACTCATCTCATGCAGAAGCTCATCAAGCAGATTCGCGAGGTTTACGTCCCATGGTTTGACTCGGTGAAGATGAATCAGGTCGAAGAGGACGGCGTAAGGTGCCTTGAGCCAGTACGCCTCTTCTTGAACGGTCAATTGTTCTCACTCCTCGAGGGTAGGGATACGATCTGGCTACTGCCTTTATCGATAAAGACGCCGAACACTCTCTCTGCTCTCGATATTGTTGTATCCTTAAGGGAGATTACGATGAACTGGGACATGCTGCTCCTAGATCTCAGAAGGGTCGCCAGGCGTTTTGCGTTCAGCACGTCCAAGTGTGCGTCGATCTCGTCCATTACGTAGAATGGCATTGGATGGATTTGTTGGAGCGCGAGGAGGTAGCAGACCGTTGAGACGGATTTTTCTCCGCCACTCGCACTCCCGATCGTGAGCTCGGTCTTTCCGGGGAACTGAAGCAAGACGTCGAGTCCGCCTTCGAACGGGTTTTCAGGATTGTCCAAGACCATTCTTCCATTTCCCTCACCCGTCATCTCGCGGAAAATCTGTTGGAATGTTTCGTTGACCTTGCTGTAAGCGCTCATGAAGGTGTCGAGCTTCTTCCTCTCTAGTTCGTTCATGAAGTCGAGGATAGCTAGTTTCTCTCGTTCGAGTTCACTGATCCTGACCGAGAGATGTTTGTATCCTTCTTTTTGTGATTCGTATTGTTGTGCGGCTAGCTGGTTGATTGCGCCTATCTCGTCCCGTTCCTGTTCGAGGGCGCGTTTCATATCCTCGGCTTCCTTGATGAGGTCTGGGTGAGTCTCGAGTGGTTTTTCGAACCCGAGGCTTCGTAGTTGTCCTTTGAAGATTGTTAGTTGAGCATCGACTTCTCTAAGACCCGCTTTTAGATCGGTCACGGTCACATTGAGCGGGTCCATCATTTGTAGAAGTTTCCGAGTTGCCTTTTCGACTTCCACAAACTGTTCTTCGTACTTCTTTCTCTCATCTCCCACACTGTCCAAATTTCCAACTAGCCGTTCTTTCTCCTCGTTGAACAGTTTCATCTCTCTCTCTAACGTTTCGAGTCGCTCATGCGCTTCGTTGGCTCGGGCCGCTTCGCGATGAATCTCGGAGTCAAGCGAGCGCAATTGTATTCGGATCTGATCGATTCCGGGTCTCAGGGTCTCGAGAGTAGAATGTTGGGAGGAGAGACGTGTTTCTAGTTCTAGCTTCTCCCTATGTATGAGTTGGTTCTCGGTGTTGGCTTGGTCTCGCTCTATTTCGAGTTGAGAGAGCGCTGACCTTCTCGAGTCAATCCTGAGTCTCGTCCTTTCCTCTTCTATGACTATGAGGCGTCTCTTCATCTCCGCTTGTTTCTCCGCAGTCTCTTCTAGTAGGACTCGCTCCTTCGCCATGGAGTTCTGGAGACTGTCAATTCGTCTGGTCGTCTGCTGGAGGAATACTCTTGTTCTCTCGAAGCTTTTCTTGGCTTGTTCTACGTCTCTTGCTAAGGTCTCTCGGGTCTTGCTCGCAGATACTCGATCTTCCAAGAGTTCGTCCAGTTCTGTCTCGATCCGGTCGACATCTGACCGTGAGCGCTGCACAACTGTTTCCAGCGACTTCACTGTTTTCTCAAGGCTTTCAAGTGCAGTTGATCGAGGAACCAAGTTTGAGATCTCGAGCGGGGCTCTGTAGTAACCGCTCTCAAGACCTCCTCCCGGCTCGTAAAGGTCCCCACTGGTCACGACGCATCTTTGTCCCTTGGACGCCGTCAGGAAGGCTGCTCTTTGTGTTGTGGCGAGTATGGTATCGCCGAATACGAATTGGACTGCGGGAGTGATCGACTTGTCGGACCGGATTAGTTTCGATAGTGGACCGATTATTCCGGATGCGTTGTCAACGCCGAGTGCTTGATCCGAGAGCTCAAGATCTTCTAAGGGAACTATCTTGACGCGTCCGAGCTTTGTTCGTTTTAGGCTTTCGACGCAACGTATTGCCACCTCTAGGTTCTTCACAACCAGCGATTTCATCCAGCCGGCACTGGCGGCCTGGATGGCCTTGCGGTATTCTTCGGGGAACTTGACGAGGTCTTCTAGACGTCCGTAGACGCCTTTCAGAGCGCCTTCATCAGCCATCTCTTCAATCTTCTCGATGGCTTTGTCTTCGGCCCCCATGTTGTCTGCTAGGGTCTTTTGGGTGTTGAATTCGACCACTGTGACTCGTGCCTTCTTTGCGACGTCGAGGGCTTCGTCGATCTCTTTTCTACGCTGATCCTTGAGTTCGCTGTACTCGTTTGTTTTCTGCTCGATTGATTCGAGCCGTTTTTCTTCTTCCTTCTGAAGTTTCTCCATTTCGCGGATTCTGCTCTTCAATTCTTCTGAGAGCTGGGCGAACTCTTTCTGGCGGGCTTCGAGGGTTTGGAGGTGGCTGGCGGTTAGGTCGAGTTTTGTCGAACTGCCCTTGCTCTGGGCGGTGAGGTTTGCGAGTTCCTTTCCCAGACCGTCGATCTCATCCTGAACCCCGCGCAGTTTCTTGGTGTCGTGGTCGAGGGACGCTCTGGCGACTGTGAGCTTTTGGCTTATTTTTTCAACTTTGGAAGTGGAATCTTCTAGCTTGTCTTCAAGGATTTTCTTGTGTGACTGGAGGCTTCTGATCGAGCTGGATAGTGGTTTGATGGA
>VBBT01000157.1 GCA_005881695.1 Candidatus Bathyarchaeota archaeon
CTGACTTTGTTCTCAAGATTCGGGGTGTTAGTTACTGTCGCGGGGTTGTGGGACGGGTCTTCCGTCGTAATCCCCTGTCCTGCCTTCGGATGCCACTTCACGTTGGGTCCCGGTTACTGGTTAGGCTTGACGGGAGCCACCTTGTCCCTCCTGGGTCGTTCGTGGACAGTTCTCCCGAAGAGCATCAAGGGCCGGAAGGCTCTGGGTTCCATAATGTTTCCAGCGGGAGCGATATTGGCAATCTTGGGAGTTCTGCTTCCCTACGATTTGTTCAACGAGTTTGGCCCAACCGCAGTCCACGCTCCGGTTTTCATCTTTACCGGATTCTTGCTGAGCGGGGCAGGCTTGAGCCTGCTCTTCACGCTGGAATCGACAAACATAAGTCGGATTAGGAGAGCCCTTCAGAAACCCCTATGGTGAACAATACTTGTGGAATCCCTCTTTCAAAAATAAGCAATGCTTTTCTCGACCCCCGGGGGCGGTCGATTTTCCCGCGCCCCGCCCTTCGTGAACGTTTTACCTCGTCCAGAATCGCCCATAATCAGCCCTGATCTCGAGTCTGAGACATGCCTAAAATTTTCGTTCGGAAACAGCCTGACACCCAAGCGTCCTGTTCCGAAACGAGATCAAGCCCATATTCTACCCTGATCAACCCGTCTCGCCCGTTATCAGCGCCAGACAGCAAATATTCTCTATCAGAGGGGGGTCTTAGCGATTGCATCTTGTGACGCAAGAGTGGTTTCCCGCTGGTTTCAAGAAAGCCGCCGTGGTTTAATTAAGAAACCATAACCCGACACTTCCCAAATGATCGTAATCGAGTTCTTTCTGACTCTGTTCGTCGCCTCGATAGCGGCCGGTGCCCTGGGATCAGTTGTTGGAATAGGCGGAGGCCTGATCGTGATCCCGATCCTCACACTCTTCCTAGGCGTAGACATCCACTATGCCATCGGAGCGAGCATCGTCTCGATAATAGCAACCTCCAGCGGTGCCGCAGCCACCTACGTCAAGGACCGGATTACAAACCTGAGAATCGGCATGTTCCTCGAAACAGCCACAACCACAGGCGCCATCATCGGCGCCGCCATCGCCGCATACCTCAGCGCCACGATACTCGAAGCCATCTTCGGAACCATCCTCATCATCTCCCTCATACCCCTCATACGCAAGATCGGCGAAGAATATCCGCCGAAACAGGAGCTGAAAGGACTCGCAAAGAAACTCAACCTACGAGGCGACTACACCGAGCGTGATGGTAGGAAGATCGAGTACGATGCCACAAACCCCGGAAAAGGTCTAGCAGGCATGCTCGCAGCCGGATTGATCTCCGGGCTCCTCGGAATAGGAAGCGGAACTTTCAAGGTTCTCTCCATGGACATTGTGATGAAACTTCCGATGAAAGTCTCGACGACAACCTCCAACTTCATGATCGGAGTCACCGCAGCCGCGAGCGCAGGAATCTACTTCGCGCGGGGAGACGTCAACCCACTAATAACAGCGCCAGTCGCTCTAGGCATCCTAATCGGCGCATCCCTCGGGACACGCGTCCTGGTAAACGCGAGGAACACGGCGGTCAGAAAGATCTTCGCACTCGTCCTAGCAGCCTCAGCCATAGAAATGATCATCAGAGCGTTAGGATTCTGACTCAGATGCAGAAACGTGCAGGGCAGAGAGTGAGACATTGAACCTGAAAGACCCTAACTCGATGAACAACATCCTCGGAATCGTCCTGAGATCCGGAGTCGTTCTCTCTGGCGCCATAATCGCTATCGGAACAGCACTTTTCGTTGCTAGCCATTCCCTTGATGATACGTCCACTTATCTCGCCTACAATCCAAGCCTGGTTCCCCATGGCAACTTCCCCGTCAGCCTTGCCAGCATAGCCACAGGACTTGGGTCTCTCGACCCTTTTTCGGTGATAGCGCTAGGCTTCCTCGTTCTCCTCGCCACTCCCGTCGCGAGAGTCGCACTCTCGCTGTTCCTTTTCGCCGCCGAGAAGGACCGGATGTATGTCTACTTGACGGCGGCTGTTCTAGCTATACTTCTCTTCAGCATGCTGGCGACGCCGCTGATCCCACTCTTCAACGGTTGACCTAGACAATCCCTGGCTCAGAGCTTTTCGTTTCTGTGACCGTGTAGGGGACGTTTCTGTAGAAGGCTTTCACATACGGTCTTGTAAGATAGATAATCGCGATGATGGACGTCGGAAACTCGATACCGTTCCCTGTGAGCAATCCAGAAAGCAGTTCAGGACTTGCACCCAGCGAGGATGCATCCAAGAAAATCGAGGATACGCTTGTTGCAATTCCAAGACTCCAAGCCCAGCTCTTGCCTGTCCGGAGAACCAGCCCAGCCAGAATCTTGAGGCACCCAAGCCCCAACGCGACGAACGCTAGAACCAATAATATTGTTGAGATTAGTCCAATAGTTCCGGCCGGGAAGCCTATTCCTGCAAAGTCAGACGTATTGAGGACTGGCGGAAAGAGGATGTTTCCGACTCCAGCAAGTATGAGGTTTGCCCCGCCGAGAATGGACAAGGCCGCTATGAAGGAGATACCTCTAGGCATCCTTCCCTCAAGAACCACGTCATGCTTCACTAACACCTCTCTCAGAATGACGATAATTCCGACTAGCGCGAGAGGTGTTCCGAAACTCAAAGACCCGAAGGCGAAGAGAATGAAAGAGAATCCTGTAACGAAAACACCTAGGAGAGCCAGTCCTTCGCGGGTCATCAGATATGACACCTCTCTCTTCAGGACGACACGATACCTGATGACCAAAAGAAGCAGTGTTGCAGCGGAGATGGCCCCGATGAAAAAATCATAGGTCAGCTCAGACTGGTAGTTGTTGAGAGTAAGTAGCAGTCCGACCTCGTCGCCTATGAACCCGGCTCCGAGACCATACATGACCGCGTAGGCCCTGTCGAGCCGCTCACTCTTCCAGGTAATCGCAAGCCATCCTGCAATCCCCATCAAAGCTATCCCATACCAGAAGTGGTGGAAGTGGATTCCCTGTTGTTGGATCACGATCGTGGGATTGAGTGTCGCGAAAAGCCGTGACCCGAAGAAGCTGGTTATGAATGACAATAGACCGATGAAGGACAGGGCCGGACGGAATGTGCCTATGCGAAACCTTCGCAGCATTACTAGAGACCGCGAGAACTAGTTTACGATAATAGGGTTTAGGAGATGGACTGTTTCCGCCGGGTCAGCTCAACATCGGGGAGATGGCGTCTTCAGTTTGACACCACCGTCTCCGGGCCTTCGTCAATCTCTGACGCTAGAGGTAATTTCGTCACGTTTTTCGACAAGTGTTCACCAAGGTCCTGC
>VBBT01000079.1 GCA_005881695.1 Candidatus Bathyarchaeota archaeon
CTCAAGAGTCAGACTCGACCCCGGACCCGCAACCAATAACGATCGCCGAAAAGTCAAGGGCGACGCAGATAATGTTTGCCTCATCATTGCAAGAAGATTTTATAGAAGCCGAAAGAAGGCCATCTTGCATTGTCGGTCCATGAGGCAGAGCCAGACATTCTCGTGCGCGACATAATGTCACGGCCACCGATCACGGCGAAGGAGACCGAGACTGTTGCCGGAGTCTCTAAACTTATGGGCAAACACGACATCGGCTGCGTCATCATCGTTGACAAGGCGGGAAACCCCGCAGGGATAATCACGGAAAGAGACATTGTGCAAAGAGTAGCCGCAAGAAACGTTCTCCCTTCTGAGCTGAAGGTTGCACAGACAATGTCGAAGCCGGTAGCTAGCATCAGTCCAGGGACTACCGTTAATGATGCTGCTAAATTCATGAACCATCGCAAGATTCGGCGGCTCGCCGTAATCGATGGGGGAAAACTCGTGGGAATCGTGACCATGAAAGATATCCTGCAAGTGACTCCGGCCATAATCGACCTGGCCACGGAGAAGGGTCGAGCTGGACTAGAGAGCCCGCGGACACGCGTTTCACTTGGGGGGTACTGCGATGAATGCGAAACATGGTCAGACAACCTCGTCCAGAAAGACGGGACATTCCTCTGTTCAGATTGCTCAAGGGACCTTGGACAACCTGAAGAGCCCTAGGGACGAAGTACGCACAGGTCCGTCTAGCCTACTCATTCGAGACGCTCATATTTGGACTGGGAAAGATATCATCAGAGGATCGATCCTCATAGAAGACGGAAGGATTCAGAGGATCGCACGAAGGATTCCTGAGCGAGCCGACGAGGAGATTCCAGCTCGACGATTGGTGGCACTGCCTGGGCTCATTGACGCTCACGTCCACTTGCGCGATCTGAGGCTATCCTACAAAGAGGATTTCACAAGCGGCACTTCCGCCGCCGCAGCGGGAGGGTTTACAACTGTTCTGGACATGCCGAATACACTGCCACCAACCGACTCCGCCCAGCGTCTCCAAGAGAAGACACGGAGAGCTTCACGAAAAATCCTGGTAAACGTAGGCTTCCACACCGCCGCTGTCAAGGATCGAAGGGCAGCGAAGGCGATGAAAGCGGCTGGGGCGTTCTCGATGAAACTCTACCTCCCGAAACCTATCGCCCCCTTGGAGGTGGAGGATGACCTCGCAGTTGTCCAGGCTCTGAAAGCTGCGAGAGAAGCATCGCTACCAGTCACGGTTCATGCAGAAGACGCGTCCCAGATCGAAACTACTGGAAGGATTCGTGGCTTCAAGGAACTGGTTAGATCACGACTGGGAAATGCTGAGACGAGCGCTGTAAGCAGGATGCTGAGACTACAGACGCAGATTGGCTGTCGTGTTCACTTCTGCCATCTTACCCTCCCATCTAGCGTCTCCGCAATTGACGATCTGCATTCGGGCCGATTATCCTCGGAAGTCACCCCGCATCACACTCTACTCTCCGAAGATTCCGTGGTGAAGCTAGGCTGGAAGGCCTGGATGGTACCCCCTCTTAGACCCTGGCAAACGAGTAACAGTCTGTTTCGGGCAATGGCAACAGGCACCGCAACAATCATTGCCACAGACCATGCGCCACATACCATCAGAGAAAAACGACATTCGCCTCTGAGGAGCCCACCCGGAATACCGGGACTCGAAACCGCTATGCCCGTGATGCTGACCATGGTCAACAAAAGAAAGCTGTCTCTTAGACGATTAGTCTCGCTCCTCTCAACCAATCCCGCGAAGGTCTTTGGTCTTAGTTCGAAGGGAAGACTGGTGAATGGGGCAGATGGCGATGTGGCTTTGATCGACATGAAAAAGAAGGGAAAGATAGACCCTGAGAGATTCTTCTCCAAAGCACACTACTCCCCATTCCAGGGCTGGAGGACTCAAGGTTCAGTCCACACCACGATCGTAAATGGCTCAGTTGTCTATCGCGAGGGAGAGATCACGGGAAAGCCAGGGAGCGGCAAGGTGCTGAGAAATGGAATGCGCTATTGAGGTTTCTCGTTGACGGAATGCTAGGTGGACTAGCAAGGTGGTTGCGGATACTAGGACAAGAGGTAAGATACGATTCGAATGCGAACGACAACGACCTCCTGCGAATCGCCCATCAAGAGAACATGATCCTGCTAACGAGAGACCAAGAATTGTACAGGCGAGCAATAGCCAGGAAGATAACGTCCACTCTAGTCCTGGGTGAAACGGAGGAAGAGAGATTGGCTCAGATGGCTAGCACCTTCGGCATAGTCTTGGATGCCGACATGGCCGAGACAAAGTGTCCAGAATGTGGATCGGACCTAAAAGACACGCGAAAGAATGACTTAGTGGACGAGGTTCCGCTAGCAAGCCTCAAGCTCTACAACCAATTCTGGAAATGCACCGATTTGAACTGCGGAAAAGTGTATTGGGTCGGAAGCCACTGGAAGCAAATGCGTCATACCCTTGAAGAGGCAAGGAAGTTAACAAGATTACCACGTTGATGAATTCGCTATCAACTGAGGAAGGAAGGATACTTGTCGGGACTGCACGGCAAGCTATAACACATCACCTAGAAGGAAAAACCCTAGACCCAACTCAGCTTGCAAATTCCGAATTATCGATCCCGCGAGGAGTATTCGTCACACTATTCGACCACATGATAAGGCGACGGATGCGAGGTTGTATTGGTAACCCTTTCCCGAAGACGTCGTTGCTGAGTGAGACGGTGCGTTGTGCGGTCGAAGCGGCTACAATGGATCCAAGATTTGCGGCTGTACGGCGGGATGAGTTCGTACGAAGTATTGCTGTGGAGGTGACCGTTCTTTCACCCCTCGAGCATATCATGGTCAAGAGTCCGCTGGACCTGCCTTTGAACATCAAAGTTGGACGAGATGGCTTGTTTGTGGATGGGGTCGGAACCAGAGGGCTTCTGCTGCCGCAGGTTGCCGTAGACGAGGGCTTCGACGAGGAAGAGTTCCTCAACCAGTGTTGTTTGAAGGCTGGGCTGATGCCAGATGCATGGGTGACTGGCAGCGTGAAGGTCGCTCGATTTCAAGGGCAGATCTTTTCAGAAGAAGCGCCAGGAGGGCGAGTGTTCGAGAGGAAGCTGAGAGGGATAGGACGTAAGGGTTGAGATTGTATATTGGGCCTTGCGGGCTGGGCCTCGGCCATATTACCCGTTGCGACGCGATCGCACGAGAGTTCTCGAACGAGAACGTGGACGTCTTGTTCTCGTCCTATCTTGACGCGTTGGATTATCTGAAGCGTTCCGGTTTCACCTACTTCAGTGCGATTCCCTTGTCGTTCCGAACTAGGGAAGATGGAACGATTGATCCGAAGATGACGATGAGCCAGAACGGGGTTACTGTTGGATTGTGGGATTTCATCCGCCAGCTGATAGGAGAAGTACGGCAGATCTCAGCGTTCGAACCTGATGTGGTGATATCTGACACGAGAATCTCTACTCTCATTGCCGCTTTCATTCTGAGAAAACCTAGAATTCTGATCCTCAACCAGTACTCTGTGCAGATGCCTAAGGATGATGGAAAACATAGGATGGCTGATAGGCCGATGCTTTTCGCGGCGAAGATCATCTGGAGGTACATTTCCGCAATGCTGGAGCTGGCGTGGGGCGTAAGCGACCTGATCATTGTTCCGGATCTCAAGGCTCCTTACACGATTTCAAGGTACAATCTGGCGATCCCTCCGGGAATCAGGAGAAAGGTTCGGCTTGTCGGGCCGCTAACACCATCCAGGTATGGTACTCCGAACGGGGCACGACATGCCGGTAAAGCCAGGCCTCTGGTCTTTGCGTGCGTTAGTGGTCCTGCGACAGACCGGAAGTATCTCGTGAACAAGCTGACGGATATCCTCAAGGAGTTCCCTAGGGACTACGAGCTGATTCTGAGCTGCGGCGATCCGAATGGATCATTTGGGGAAAAGACGATCGGGAAGCTTGCTGTTCACGAGTGGATGACGGAGCAGTCGTACTGGAGGACCTTCGAGCGCGCGGACGTTATCGTCTCGAGAGCTGGACATGAGACGATTATGAAGGCTATCTCCGAGGGGAAGCCGTTGGTGTTGATTCCTCCACCGAACCATACGGAGCAGGCGAATAATGCGAAGCGGGCGGAGGAGCTGGGAGTGGCTGTTGTACTGGATCAATCTAGGCTGGACGCCAGAGAGCTGGCTGAGGCGATCTCCAAGAGTCTGAAGGATAACAGGGAGAATGCGCAGAGGCTGCGTGGAACGTTGGGTTCAGAGAGTGGTATCGGAGCAGTGGTTGAGGCTGTTTCCGAGCTGGTTGCGGCCAGGTAGGGCTGTTCGTAATCCTTTTTCCGCGGGGGCGGGTTACAATACGGGTAAGAGAGATTTTCGTGTCTCAACAGGAGGATTTGAGCAACCTCAGGAATCTGGTCGGGGCAGAGAACGTTCTGGCCGAGTGCGCAGGGGTGAACTATACGGTCTACGTGACGGATTCGAGGTTGCTGGTTGGGAAGAGGTTTGGGCTGGGAGAAAAGTACGTGAACGTTTCCCACGCCGAAGTGAGCACGCTGGAGCTGATAACCAAGAGTCTGATCCCGCCGTTGACCTATGCTGTTCTAGGGGCGATAGCCGTCTTTCTTGTATGGTGGTTTCCGGGTCAGGCCAGGCTTAGCCTGCCTCAGGCACCATTCGACCTGATACTGATTGGGACCTTCACCGTGTTCTTGGCCGCGGTGGTGGCTACGTGGTGGAGGAGGAGGGTGGCGGTGCTGAGGATCGGGATCTCAGGAACCAAGGAGCCTATCACGGTGAAGCTTGTTCCTACCTCGAAGGCTGAGGGCGTGTTCAAGGCCCTCAAAGGCTAGCGCGGGCTAGACGCAGAGCACGAAGGGAAGAAGGGTTCGCAGGGGCAGGTGAACGTGGGAAACTCGGCGTTTCACGAAGGGCGGGGCGCGGGAAAAAAGACCACCCCGGGGGGTCACATATTTGTTAGCAGAAAAAAATAGTTAGCCGTAAGAAATAGTTACGGAAAAAGAAAAGTTACGGGAAAAGAATTATTGGAAAAAGGAACGTTTTGCTTGTTGAGCAACTAAGGGAACGAAAAGAATGCCAGAGGATAGGGATACGGAGAGAGCAGATTCTTAGCAAGTGGGCACCCTTCTGATCGAATCGATGGCATAGAATGGTTAATGGCTCTCGGGCCCGAGCGAGTCCTTGCCTTGAGCCGAGAAATCAAGCTGGGCGACCGGGTATTGCTGTACCAGGACGTTCGCCGCAAGTGGATCGCAAAGGTGGAGCCGGGAAGGTTTCACACTCACCGGGGCTATTTCGAGCTGGCCGAGCTGGTAGGCAAGGAGTACGGCGGGTCCATTCGGACAAGCATGGGCCAGAACCTTGCCGTGTTCAAGCCGCGAGCACTCGATATTGTCGAATCGTTTGATCGTCCAACCCAGATCCTGTACCCAAAGGATATCGGGTATGCGCTGTTTCAGCTGGGCATAGGAAACGGTGATAGAGTGTTGGAGGTCGGGACCGGAAGCGGTGCGCTAACATCCGCTCTCGCCAGAGGTATAGCGCCAGATGGCCAAGTGTTCACCTACGAGATGAGGCCTGAGTTTTTGCGCGCGGCGAAGGCGAACGTCGACAAGGCAGGATTTGGCTCACTGGTGACTTTTCACAACAAAGACCCGACTGAGGGATTCGAGGAAAAAGAGGCGGATGCTGTTGTTGTCGATCTCGGCGACCCATGGAGGATGGTAGCGGCCGCATGGAGAGCGCTGATCGGAGGGGGACTGCTCGCGGGATTCACTCCCACAATAAACCAGCTCGAGAAGCTTGCGGCAGCACTCCGCGAGGGAGGTTTCATGATCTTGGAGGCAGTGGAACTGCTTATGCGGGAGTTCAAGACGGAGGTTGGAAAGGTAAGACCGGAGACGAGGATGATAGGACACACGGCATACGTGACGATTGCGCGGAAGCTTCTTCCAGCCTCTGACGCGTGAATCATCTATATACGGGACCATTCAAGGAACAGACCAGTAGCCGGTGCGATAACAACGGGCACGAAGACAACGATAGCAGGGACGGAAATACACGACATCCTAAGAGGAGTAATCGTCGTGATAGCAGGCGCGCTAATGATTCTGCCGGCGTATCTGAACTACGAGCTGTTCCACCGACTCAACCTCGACATCACAGTCTCGATGTCGATCAGCCTCACATCCTTCGCCCTCGGAATACTCATCTTCATCCTAGTCGTGGGCAAGGAAAGAATAGAGGGACCGAAGAAACAATAATCGCACCGTAAGACTCGCAATATCGATTCTCGGTCAACATCCTTATCTGCGTCCCGAGTTCCGGAACGCCAAGCATGAAGCAGTATGATCTCATCATAATTGGTACAGGATCGGCGATGAACATCGTCGACCCGATGATACAGGAAAATCCGAACATTCGGATCGCGGTCATCGACAAGGACGAGCCTGGAGGCATCTGTCTGACACGTGGCTGCATCCCCTCGAAAATACTGTTGTACCCTGCAGAACTGGTGAGAACTATTGAGAAAGCGCGAGACCTAGGCGTCGACGCAAAGATCGCTAGTATCAATTTTCAGATGGTTATGGAGCGGATGCGGACCCTCATCAACAATGACATTGACCAGATAAGAGAGGGGTTGTCCAGCTCGAAGAACATTGACTACTACCACGCTCCCGCAGAGTTCGTCTCGCCATACACGATGAGAGTTGATAGAACCGAGATCTCATCCAAGATGATATTCCTATGTATCGGATCGAAGATCAACGTGCCACCAATCAAAGGACTTGACAAGATCAAGTACCATACGAGCGACACAGTTCTCAAACTTACAAAGCTGCCAGAGAGTATCGCAATTATCGGAGGCGGCTACATCGCCGCGGAGTACGGCCACTTCTTCTCAAGCATGGGATCGAAAGTTACGATCATCGGTAGGAATCCACAGTTCGTGCCGGAAGAGGAGCCGGAGGTTTCGGCGCTGGCGAAAAAGGAACTGGAACGTCACATCACGATTCTGACAAACCAGGAGGTCAGAGAAGTCAGGGAGATCGGAGACAGAAAGGAGTTGGTGGCGGTGGACCGGAAATCGGGAAAAAACACGATCATAACCGCCAAAGAGATCATGGTCGCGACTGGAAGAGGCCCGATAACTGACATTCTCCATCCAGAGAAGGCTGGGATAAGGCTCACCAAGGAAGGCTGGATAGAAGTGAACGAGTACCTGGAAACCTCGCAGCCGAACGTATGGGCACTCGGAGACGCTGATGGAAAATATCCGTTCAAACACGTTGCGAACTACGAGTCAAAGATCGTCTACTACAACGCGATACTGAAGAAGAAAGTCAAGGCGGACTACCACGCGATTCCGCACGCGGTATTCACCTACCCCGAGATCGCAAGCGTTGGGCTAGGGGAGAAAGAGGCGATAACGAAGCTTGGACCGGACAAGGTCTTGATCGGATTCCAAAAGTACGAAGATACAGCCAAGGGCGAGGCGATGAACGTGAAAGACTACTTCGTCAAGGTCATTGTCGAAGCGGATACGATGAGAATTCTCGGAGCTCACATCGTCGGACCATACGCGTCAATACTCATACATGAGATCATACCGTTGATGTATACGGAGAATGGTTCGTACGAGCCGATCAGCGACTCGATCCACATTCACCCCGCACTCAGCGAGGTAGTGGACAGAGCGTTCCAGTCCCTTGTCCCGGCAGAACACTATCAGCACATGAAACAGCACTCTCTCGAACTCGTCGCCGCATAGCCTCTAGGCTGAGCGAAGTCGCGTGACTACTCGCGCGTCGCGAGGCACTTGAAACATACCCCCCTTTCTCGCCGAGCTGATTTGCTGTCAAGCATTGATTCTGGGCGATTCCTGCGATCCTGGGCACAATCTAGCCATGGATGCCAAGGCGAAAAGTCGGTAAATCTTCAACCAATCACGAGCGACTCATGGGCAGAGTAGAGACCATCTCCCAGATTCACGATCAGGGCTGAGAACGGGCGAATCCCTTCATCGCCTCAGCTAGAAACGTGGCCACAAACCAGAATATACCTGCCCTAGGTTGTGTCGAGAGACAGACTTGCGAATAAGCGCGGTAATACCAGTCTACAACGAGGAGGAGGTCATAGACGAGTTTTCCTCCAGACTGGTATCAGCGCTCGAAAGGATCGACCCTCACTACGAAGCAATATTCATCGTCGAAGGAAGAGACGCAACTCTGGAAAAACTGACCGCCCTTTCGAAAGAAAACCCGCGGATAAAAGTTCACTACAGCCCGGAAAGACTGGGCCTGGGAAAAGCCATGAAAAAAGGATTTGGACTCATAGACGAGGATACCGAATATGTCGTCACGATGGACGCGGACCTTAACCACCAACCGGAGGAGATACAGAACTTGATGGCGGCGGCTAAGACTGCGGACATTGTCGTGGGAAGCCGGAACACGAACAAGGGAATGGTCGAAGAACTGCCATTGGTAAAGAGAGTGATAAGCGCCACTACCAACTGGACTATGCGGAAGATCTTTCACATACCCTCGAACGACGTCACTTCAGGGTTCAGAATCTACACATGCAAAGCAGTGGAAACGTTACGGGATCAGATCGTGGCCAAGAATTTTGAGATTCAACCAGAACTCCTCATCCGAGCCAGAAAGAAAGGCATGCCAATCACCGATGTTCCGATCACATTCCTACCGAGACCACGCGGAACAAGCAAACTCAGCTTTGTCAAAAGCGGAATCGGATACGCAATGCTGATCATAAGGCTCGGACTCTAAAGCCAACTCTTCAACGCCTGCTGATCCGATCTTGCATGCTTCTGCAAGATCTCAACCGCCTTTTGTAGAGTCAACTGCTTGAACTCAATCCCGGACTTTGCAAGTGTAGACTGGGATCCTTTCGCGACGCCGGGTGCAACTATCATTGGACGCAACTTCCTGCCCTGGGGAGCCTGTAGATATTTTAGATACTCCGACAGTTGCTTTATGGCAGGAAAGCCGGCCGGGTCTTTCTTGATCTCGATCACAAGTGTGTTGCCCTGAGCATCAATTCCATAGACATCCACAAACCCGGGAGGTACTTTCTTCTCGTAATCCAGGATCTTGAAGCCCGGCTCAATGATATCCGGCTGGAGAATGATGGCTCGCTGCATCTCCTCCTCGCTCGCGTGCAGGATAAACTCCGCGTTATCTTGGAGAAGAAAAGTTCCAAGAAACTGAATCTCTCTCACCACGAGAGTCAGACTCTCAAGCGGATTCGGGCGAACTGCCTTTAGAACGAGACTCCCATCGTTTGCATGGGCTTGAATGGCGCATCCTGATGGCTGCCAGTTGACAGGCTGATAGTCGCGCCCGCGGTGGACCAGTATGCAACCATCTCCCTTCACAATTATCAACCGCTCACCCTCGCCCAGATGACTCCCAGTCCTACCCGAGTACTCCACACTGCAGGACGCGACCATGACCACAAGCTTCCGGGACTCGAGACCGATGACCAGTTCCTTGCGAGCCTCATCAAGGCTTGGCGAGATCAGAACCGGCAACTTGGACCACCCGAAAGGTTCAATGCATTAGCGGGGCAATATATCGACATAGCCTTGCCCGCGAAGGACGCCGAGACTATTACGAAATGGTACGATGCCTTATCCAAGAGTTACGATGAACTCTATGGCGAGGAACAAACCCAGAAGCATGCGAAGGTGCTAGAGCTCCTTGGAAACAGAGAGTTCAAGATAATCGTCGACGTCGGATGCGGGACAGGCAAACTTCTCGGACTCATTTCTCCAAGAAGCCAATTTGGCTTAGGAATCGACCTCTCCGTTCAAATGCTGACCAGGGCTAAACAGAGAACGACCGCCAATGGTGTCCAACTGGTCCGCGCTGACGCCTCTCACTTACCATTGCAAGATCACATTGCCGACGGAGTTCTCTCTGTATCCATGACAGAATCAGGTCCTGTCTTAGAGAAACATTTCAATGAACTTTCGAGAATCGCGACCAAGGACGCGACGTTAATCATGACGATTTTTGACGACAAAGATCGAACCTCTTGGAAAGAACTAAGTGAGACGAGAATCGAACTCGTCGCCTCGCTATCTGATAGAGAACAACTTTACCTGCTCGACAGGGGCAAACGTCGAGTCGAGGCATCTTCCGAATCCGCGGCTCTAGTTTAAGAATAACCTGCACCCTCTTTCTTGCTGACAATAATGGCAGGATGCTCCCACCAATGGCGGGGAAGAGGCCCGATGACTCGTTGTATCAGATGTGGAAAGCTCAAGTCTGAGTTCCGGAAAGAGCAGCACACTCAAAAGATGATGGCCAGAGAGAACTCCAAATCAGAAGAATAAGTCCGCTCCACCACACCCTCCGTTTTCGATACGCTATTTACTCGCGATCCTTCGTCTTTGTCCAAGAGTTTTTATGTCCTGCCGCGAAGCGTCGGCGTAAGGCGCAAATTGGAACCTTCAAGAAAACCGTTGAACCTGCTCGTTCGAAAGTTGCAAGCCGACGTCTCGGTCCGACTCAAGAATGATGCGGAGTACAGAGGCAAAATGATCGACTGCGACAGCCACATGAACATCATCCTCGACGGAGCAAGAGAATATCGAGGAGGAGACCCATCCACGAATTTTGGCAGCCTGATCGTTAGAGGCAGTAACGTCCTCTACATCTGTGTAAGCGAACCCACACCATAGGATTGCCTCAGGCCGCCTTTTCAGAAGTTGCAGTCTCAATAAGTTTGTAGTAGTAAGGAGTCTGCTTGAGCAAGCGCTTCAGAGCTAATGAAAGTGGTATCCCCACGAGACCTCCTGCCACGACCTGAAGGATGTTAAACGGTAGCTCCCCCGAAGCCGCAACTATCCCTGTAAATTCCGACGAGCCGAATACCAGTGAGATGAAAAAAGACTCGGCCAAGAAGTATCCGGCAACCATGACAACGCTGCCGACAACCCAACCGAATAGCACCCTTCCTCTAAATTGTCTCTGCGAGATCAGACCCGCGAGGAGACCCTCCAATCCCTTAATGATGAACGTAAAAGGGGCAAATGTGCCAAATGGACTCAGCGCGTCCGATAGAGAGGATCCAACTGCGCCTGAGATGCCTCCAATCACCGGGCCAAAAGTGAACGCGAAAGTGAAGATCATGATATCCCCGAAGTTAAAGTAACCATTAGTGGAAAAAATCGGAAATTGAAATAGAAAGGTTGACAGGAAGACCATGACGATAGTGACTGCGGATAGAGTCATATTGACCACTGGAGTTCGTCTGCCACTCACGGTCCTAGGTTGAGTCGTTTCGCTAGCGTTTTGCAATTCGGTTCACCTGAACAGTCTGATTGGCAATCACCGGACTTGTTTCCACTCGAATCCCTTTCGATCCCAAAGCTGCTTGAATGAATCCGAAGTAGGGTGGCGAGGGGCGGGCAGGCCTGGATTTGAATTCGGCATGGAACTGTGTTGCAAAATGGAATCTGTTCGAAGGGACCTC
>VBBT01000151.1 GCA_005881695.1 Candidatus Bathyarchaeota archaeon
ATTGCCCAGACGAAGAGAAGAGAACTTAGACTAACGACTATGACAAGCATGGTCAAGTTGGCCATGATCGTACTAATGCCCCGCCTTGACCTGCGGTTCTTTTCAATACGACTCTTTGCCCATTTTACTAGACTCATTGTATCATCCTATCTCCAGTGCTTCCAATCTCTACTGAGGCTCGCTTGACGCCTTGGAAGTTCAAGCCAAACATGTCAAAGGGTTCTGACGATAAAGCCCCACTGTTTCTCTTCCCCGGTAACCTCGGTACCAGATTCGCAACTCGCTTCTGATTGAAGGATAGACTTCAGGATACGATGGGAGTGTCGAGTACCATTATCTGTCGCGGAGAAAAAGTGTCTGACCGAAGACCTGTCCACTAATTCTTCGGAGAGTCCCACGAGTCCAATATGAACAGTGCTAAAATCAAAGTCCTGGTTCGGTCGGGGATCTTCGCAACCCGAGCGAGAGGAAACGAGCCCGCTTACGATCGTAGATTCCGTTATCTCGTGTGAATCGCAAACTGAAAAAAATGCCAGGTCGATCTACCTCATCGTGTGTGAAGAGGTCGTTCGAGCTAATCGCTCGATTGGGATCCAATGGTCCATCATCAAGTTTCATTGATAGTACAACTTCCGAACTTGTTTGGAGAACTCTACGTGATCCCACAACTGGCATGAGAGGGAAAATCCAGTGGGATTGAAGCCCGCTGCCAAGCACGCAAACTGAAGACGCGATCGAGGGCTAGGTGTTGTAGGGGCAACTGATTTCGCAGGACGCCGTTTCGAAGTTGTCTCAAATAACGTCCTTATGGTTGTTACTGGGCACATGACGCCAAGGTAGCCTGCTCCGGCGGAAACCTTAACTGAACATCCCCTTCGGACTGTTGAATTCGCATCGTTCGCCAAGGGCATATCCTCAAAACTCAACGTCGTGTATGCGGAGACCAGCTCCTGAAAGGCAGCCATAACTGATGGAGTTAGATTGATGCTGATCGTAGTAGGGTCTTCCACGACTAGCGTTTCTTCTTCGCACTAGAATTGGCCCGCGTCATCGTAGCCGCGTTCCTTTCCTATCCGAAGTTTCCAGTTTTACCGATATAGATCGGTTTTCAAAAAACGGGGAAGTTCAAACCAGGCATCAAGACACGCCAGCATTGTGCACTCAGCCCTTGGTTACCGTGAAAGTGAATGGATTGTTCTTTACGGTGACGACTTTGACCGTGTACGAGTAGCCGCTCTGGAAGCTAGCGAAAGCACTTGCAGTACCTGTATATTGACACGAGGGGCATAAGGTGTTGCCAATGGCTATGTTCGTGGCCACGGCCTTGTTGGGGGCTATGGTTGGTCCAGCCCAATTCAGTAGCTGCCATGTGTTGCTCGATGAATCGGTGACATAGTATGCCGCTAAAGTAACGTTGGAACTGCCCGAGTTCCTAATGTAGATTGTAACATTCGTCGGGTTCGAGAACACAGAACTGTCCGGAGAAAGAGGGCCTTCCCCGGTATTGGGCTTCACGAGCAAAGTTCCGAGAAGTCCTGTTGACCAAGCGTAGACCATGACTGCTGCAACGACGACGATGACGACCATGAGCAATGCTGCGAGTATAGTATCAATGCCTTTCTTGTTCCCTGTTATTTTTTTCATTTTTTTCACTCCTTTAGTTTCCCTGTGGGCTCGTCCCAACCCGTTTCCCAGATTGAACCGAAGCCGAGGCTACGCGAGAAGAGGCGCTTGATTGGCTCGCTGGTACCGTGGTTCCGCAGTGGAGGTTTCTAGGGGCGTTGTTCATGCGTGATCTCTTCCTGCTATGCTCAGCCTGGTATCTGTGTGGTCTACCCAGAAGACCCAGGACTTTGTCGTCTTCTGGCCACTGATGACGCCCTCCACCACAAGCTCGAGGAGCAGTGCCTTGGTGCTTTCCCAGTTCTTGAGCCCCGACTTGATCCGTACGTTCTCCACGTCCATCGGTATTGGAGCGCCTGAGAGCACGTGCAGTATTCGGTCGCGTAAGGTATCCTTCGATCTGTTCAATCGACTCATTTGCTCTCTTAGCTCTGGGGGGTCGTGGTGTGGATATTGCCCACAAGCCACTGACTACACCCAAGCCTGCATCGAACATAGGCATCATGTAACTTCGAAAATTGTCGAATAGTTACATGGAGACTCGCGTGTAACAATCTGGAGAGATAACCGGATATCTCTCGACAGTCATCCGATGCCGAACAGTGAACTTGGTCCTGTATTATGTCGTCTGGTTATCGGACCCTGTTAGATTCTGGCCTATAATCAGCGTGCTTTTGCTTTCACAACTTCTTTCTGTTGCGGTTGCGTTGGCCAGAGTTGTTCGAACATTTTCTCGTGCGCTTTCACGAGCAACGGATCGTTTGTCCAAGTGGCTACGTCCTGTCCTGTCGCTACGTTTGTATCGTCTGGGATGTCTTCTGTAAATATAATCTCTGCAGAGTCGGCGGTGAGGAACTTTACCATCGGGCCCGAGGAGTTTCTGACTTCTATGACCTCACCCAGCTCTCTCGCTACGCTTTGATTGATCTGGTTTATCGGTGCAGCGACTCTGACCTTAGCTCCTCTCTCGGCCGCTTTCTCTAGAACCTCTGAGTGGGCCTTGTAAATACGAACTAGTCCGTTCGCGGTGGTGGTGAAGAAAACGTTGACCTTGGCTTCGCCGATCATGTCCTGGACGCGCTTGTACACCTTGTCCCTGCCCCTGACGCTCCAGAGATCGTACCTCTCATACGGTTTCTCCGTGTAGACGTATCTTGAGGATTCGAAGGCCATGGCCAGGTTCTCGACAACCTGGACGCATTCCGTTGTTTCCTTGTTTAATTTCTCAACTAGGGGTATGAGTACGTCGTTTGGCGATACGGCCATGTATCGTTCTGGTTTGCCGGGGACGATCCTCAACAGTCCCTTGCTCTCTAGTCCACGAATCGCACCGTATGTTTTTGGCCTAGGAACCTTGCCGAGGAAGCTGATCTCGCTGGCGTTTCTAGGTCCCATTTTCGTCAGTACGACGTAGATCCGGGCCTCGTATTCCGTCAGTCCCAGTTTCATCAGCGACTGTACGCTGAATTCGTCTGCGGCCAACACTTTCACTCCTAGACTTCTGTCGTTGTCGTTTACGGCGGGATTTAAAATCGACGATGTCATCATGAAACCCCCACGGCTCTGAAGAAGAGCCACATCAACAAATCAC
>VBBT01000152.1 GCA_005881695.1 Candidatus Bathyarchaeota archaeon
GTTAATTGTTGAGGGCCGCCGGCGGGATATTCCCACCTACCAGAGGTGTTTTGAACCCGCCCTAGAGACTCCATAGGCCAAGGCGTTTCGACACGTCTTTCAGGCCTCTGCGCTACCAAGCTACGCTACGGCGGCCACGCGGGAAACCGGGTCTTGGCGAGGAATATGTAAGTTTGCAGACACCCCTCATCAAAATCTTGTATCGGTCTAAGCAATGTTTTCTGTTTGCAGCGGAAACCGGGTCTCAAATGTTACACGAATTCGTCCATTTTCCTTGGGAATGTCTTGGATTATTTCTATGAACGTAGCATTCCCCATAGTGAAAAAGGTCGGAGGTTGAACTGGCCCATGGAGAGGTGAGCCTTAGAGTTCTCCAAAACCGCTATGAAATCCCTGACCGTGTAACACTCACTCTAGATGTAGAAAATGGCAACTGCGAAAAATGAGCTTCTCCTGCTCAGGACCTTCAGGCTCGCCCTCCCAGCGGCTCTACTGGCCACCCTCCTTTGGACACTTGAATTCGGTGACTCCACGAGACAATGGATCTACAACGGACTTGGCGCAAACGCCAACAATATCGTGTTCATCATTGGACTAGTGCTCGTCGTAGGACTCTACTGGTTCATGGGCGTGTACGAGCGCAAGATCCTCTACGAGAACCGGCATACAAGGCCCGCGTTCTAGCCAGCAAGCAGAAACAATCCCAACGCTTCCTCCTCTATCTTATTCCTGCATCTGGATCGTTGGAATAGTTCTCGGAGCCAAAGCTATCTACCACCGGACCCGCCCGACAGGGCGAGAGCTGGTAGAGTCCAGGTTTGAAGGTCGGAGTACACGTCTCCATTTCAGGTTCTATCGACCAGGCGGTCGATCGGGCCAAAGAAGAAGGCTGCGACACATTCCAGGTGTTCACGCGGAACCCTCGCGGCTGGAAATTCGCCGAACTAGACCCTGACGAGGTCAAGAGTTTCAAGGAAAAACTAACCCAGTCCAATCTGGGACCCGTCGTCGACCACATGCCTTACCTTCCGAATTTATCCTGTCCAGAGGACGAGCTCTACGAAAAGTCCACAGCGACACTCTTGGCCGAAGTAGACAGGTGTGGGACTCTGGGAATACCCTACCTCGTCATACACCTTGGAAGCCACTTGGGGATGGGGAGAGATGTCGGCCTGCAAAGACTCACCGACGCGCTCAACATGGCTGTCAAACGCGTCAAGAAAGATCCCTGGATACTTCTGGAAAACATGGCAGGGCAGAGGAACAGCATGGGCTCTAACTTTCCCGACGTTCGAGAGATCGTAAACGGAGTGAAAAAGCGGGAACGACTTGGCGTTTGTCTAGACACTTGCCACGCCTACGCCGCCGGGATGGATCTTCACACCGAGAAGGGCGTGGACCAGACCCTAGCTAGTTTCGACAAAGATGTCGGATTTGACAAGTTGAAAGTTGTACATCTAAACGATTCCCGAGGCGGCCAAGGGTCCGGACTTGATCGCCATGAGCACATCGGTATGGGCTACATCGGGGCGAAGGGGTTCAAGGCGATTCTACACCACCAGGCCATAAGGGATCTGCCCTGGATCTTGGAAACGCCTGAGGATGAACGTCGTGATGATAAGGGTAACTTGGAAATGGTTCGAAAGCTGGCAAAATGAAAACACTGGTTGATCTACAATCAGCCGGCACGATTCACAGAATCATCCAAGATGCAGCGGGAGCGGTCGAACGGGCGAGGAAGGACGATCCAACAGCCTTGCAGGAGATTAGCGACTCGACCGACGGCGATCCATTCCGGGTCCTGATCGCGACCGTGCTATCTCACCGAACCAAGGACCCTGTTACAGCCCTCGCGTCATCCAGGCTCTTCGCCCGGTTCCCCAATGTCAAGAGCCTGGCCGCTGCAAATAGTAGGACCGTCGCGCGACTCATCAAGCCAGTAGGCTTCTACAACACGAAAGCACGGACTGTCAAGAAGATCTCTAAGATCCTACTCGCCAAGTATGGCGGTATTGTCCCTGAAGATATGGACAAGTTGCTTGAGCTTCCATCAGTTGGGCGCAAGACGGCTAACTGTGTCTTCGTCTACGGGTTCAAGACGCCCGCAATTCCTGTTGATACTCACGTTCATAGGATTTTCAACAGGATCGGCGTGGTCGAGACGAAGACGCCTGAGGAGACTGAGATGGAGCTTACCCGGCTAGCGGATCGGAAGGACTGGTTGCCCTTGAACGAGGTCTTCGTAAAGTTCGGACAACTTGTCTGCCGGCCGATCGGTCCACACTGCTCTGAGTGTCCTCTAAACGACAGGTGCAAGTATTACAAAACCGACTATCTTCCGCGCACGGTCAAAACCAGCCTGAAAAACACATCGAAACGCGCTAGGACCGGTCGGAAACCGAATCGTGCTCAGTGAAAATCGTTCGAGAAGGGGACAGGGTACCGATTTCGGACCCCGATTTCAAGCGCGTCCCGAGGAACGGAAGACCTTAGAATAGTCATCCCCCGCTTTGTCACCAGGCCTTCAACGGGTTCGTGAGGAATGAGACGGAACCCGTAAATAGCGAGGGGTCTAGGTATAACATACGTCATAAAGAGAGCAAGAAACGATGGCTAACAAGAGTTACCTAGACCTAGATTATGCAAAGTACGACTTCAAAGATACTGAGAAGCCCATCTTCAAGTCCGAGAGAGGACTCTCTCGCCAGACCGTCGAGCAAATTTCTGATATGAAGAAAGAGCCTGAATGGATGAAGAAATTCAGGCTACGAGCCTACGAACATTTCATCCAGAGGCCAATGCCCACCTGGGGCGGTAATCTCTCACATATCGACTTCAACGACATCTACTACTACCTAAAACCCACCGACAAGGTCGAGAAGAGCTGGGACGATGTCCCCGAGAAGATCAAAAAGACTTTCGACAGGCTAGGCATACCTGAGGCCGAGAAAAAGTTCCTGGCAGGGGTAGGCGCTCAATACGAATCGGAAGTTGTCTATCACAGCCTTCTGAAACACTTGGAGGATAAGGGTGTAATCTTCTGCGACACCGATACCGCCCTCAAACTACATCCGGAGATCGTCAAGAAATATTTCGGAACAATCATTCCGCCGGAAGATAACAA
>VBBT01000155.1 GCA_005881695.1 Candidatus Bathyarchaeota archaeon
TAGAGTGATTGGCGTCCGTTAAGCATTGCTCCTTATACGAAATCTTTCTACATCAAAAGATATCGTCAAGATCACGCTCAAAAGATTGAGTTCATATTCTGGAAAAGAGAAAAAAGGGTCGATGTCTTTCGGCCCTCTGGGGATTAAGGGAGAAGCAACCTCTCCGATTATTCACCAGCAGGGTCTCCGTCGAGTCCTGGCCCGCACGGAAACTAGCATTTGGTTCCGACCCGTTACGTTTCCGCCAGCAAGCGTTGTGCTGTTTGAGCTCGTTTCTCGTCGGGAAGGATATTCAACGTGTAGCTTATCTGGAGCTCGCGCTCTTAGGAGCAGCCTGATTCATGTGTATTTTGCCATGCTCCATCATCTCAGCTTCGGTTTTGAATTTCGCACCGCAAGTGCTGCACTTGTATTTTTTCCCGAATAATCCCATTTTCTAGCTATCACCCAACTTGAGAGCAATTGTGAAGTGGATAATAGGCTTCCTCAACCCTTAGACACGGTGAGTTTGTGTAACTCGAAGACCTTCGCAAAGGAGAAGTTTGTGTATGTCTGCATGCGGGTCTTCTCGGAAGTTGAACGAGCGGAACACGCTGTCTGGGGAATCCCATTTATTCCGATAGACGCACTAGCAAAGTTTTAGTCTACGACCCTACCAGCCCGCCATCCATGCCTAAATCCAAATCCAAAAAGGCAAAAGCAAAGAAACCGGTAAAATCCAAGAAAGCACCTGTTCCACCTGGATTCCGAACCGTAACACCATACCTTGCGATCAACGGTGCGGCCGCCGCGATTGACTGGTACAAGAAAGCATTCAACGCCAAAGAGCTAGCCCGCCAGGCAGTCCCCGACGGCAAACTCATGCATGCCCGTATCAGAATCGGCGACTCGATAGTAATGCTATCCGACACATTCCCAGGCGGCACGCAATCCCCCGATGCTCTCGGCAACAGCCCAGTCACACTTCACATCTACATCAACAACGTAGACAAACTATGGCAGCAAGCCGTCAACGCAGGAGCGAAAATCACCATGCCATTAGACAACACATTCTGGGGCGAACGTTACGGCCAACTAACCGACCCATACGGCCACCACTGGTCAATATCCCAACAAGTCAACATGACCAAGAAAGAAAAGGACGAGAAACAGAAACAGGCCATGGCAGTGTTCGCTCAAGGCGAGCATCCCAGTCGAACAGAAGAACCGCAAATCGCACAACAGTAACCTCGACACCAACGCTGAATGAGCGAAGCCAAAGCTTCGCTCAAACCCCTTTTTCTATCTAACTATTCCCAGTAGACATCTATGAAATTGGACCGTATCGATCATCTCGTTCTGACCGTCAGAAACATCGAGACAACATGTGCATTCTATTCAAACGTCCTCGGCATGGAAGTCGTCACCTTCGAGAACGGCCGCAAGGCTCTGAGCTTCGGTTCTCAGAAGATCAACCTCCACGAGGCTGGTAAAGAATTCGAGCCGAAAGCGTCCAGACCTACTCCGGGCTCAGCCGACCTGTGCTTCACAACCACGACCCCTATTGATGAAGTCGTCAAGCGTCTCGAATTATCTAAGACCAGAATACTCGAGGGCCCTGTCAAAAGAACCGGTGCGCTCGGTCAGATGACATCTGTATATTTCCGGGACCCTGACCTGAACCTCATAGAAGTCTCGAATTATGGGGATGCGAAGAGGAATCTAGTGTGAACAAGGTAGGCTAGGTTATCCAATCTCCATCTTGACTAGAGCGCCTTCTTCATGACGTAGCCTCTCGTCTCAAAACCCAACTTGTCATACAACTCTTTAGCCACGTACTCATCAGCTGGCACCGAAAGTGTCACCGTATCAATCTCTTTCTCCCTGAAAACTGTGAACAAACGGTTCAGGAGCAAGGTGGCGATTCCCTTCCGTCGGTATTGTTCCTCGACTGCAAGTACTTCAACGGAACCCACCTTTGTTGCCCTCCATCTCCGCAGAACTTCATCTGGAACGTTCTTGGATTCTCGGCCGTAGACGAAGCCAACTATTCTTCGGTTGAGATCCGCCACTAGGAAGAAGTCAGGCTCCGACGAATAGAAGCCCTGAAAGTCAGCTTCTGTCGGGTGGAGTCCCATGAGGCATCTTTTGAGAGAGCTGGAGAACGGCGATCCCATCGTTCTTCTCATATCGTTTAATGGCCGGGAGCACGAACGGTTCCTAGTATCATTCTTTGGTTAGTACTGAGACTCACTTGGTCGAGGTAGAACTCTTCGAAGCCTTGCTCGCCTTTACCGCTTCCGCGATCCCCCAAATGATCAATCCTATCGCAACTAGGTAGTTCAATAACCAAGGAATCATTAGAAGCAAAGCACCAAGAAGGATAGCCAGCAAGGCGGTCCCTAGCCGCGGAATCTGCAACGTCCTTTCGATGTCAGAGACTATTCCCATAGCTCTCCCTTGTTGAACTATGAACGATACTCCATAAAAGTTGTGGAATCTGATGTTGGAACAGGATTCGCTAGCCTAGTGGGGAGAACGGAGGCTACCAGCTTGAATGCTTAAGGACGGGTGGTGCCAGCAAAAAGACTTGTCTAAAGGCTGAGATGGCTGATGCTTGCCACTTGTGCGTTTCGGAGAGAACACCTCCCTGAGGAGAGCTTGGTTCAGATCGAGGCTGCTGGATACTCTGCAACGATCTGTGAAAGCTGCCTCACCATATTGATCGTTCACCGCCGATATCACAGTTTGAATCTGGAAAAACTGATCTTGCAAATATCAGCCAAATAGAGATCCGCGCACATGGAACCGCAATCAGGTCCCCATTGAGACCGCGACGGAGATCTGGAAAAAGATGTTTGAAGAATAGAAAGATGTTGCAGGTGTGATTGAGTCTGTTACCGTATCCGGCTCATGGCAGGCTGGAACATTTGTTCTTGGTCACGCGGTGAGGCCGAAGATCTGTATGCTCTAAGCCCATTGTTCCCGTTGTCAAAGGCAGGCTTGGCAACTGTGTTTAGTTTGACCCAGTCAGGAATTATGACGGCTCTGATCAATTCCTGTATCGATATACCTCGGTCTTCTGCTTCTGTTTGTAGGAGTTCGAAACTTTCGTCACGGAGCGACAGCATGAATTTTGCCAAATGAACACCTAAAGAGTGGGGAGGGTTGGCTCGGGGTTCCCCGAATATAAACATTCTACGGAGAGAAAGTAGAGACTCTTTTCACTCAAATCAGTAAAAATGCAATCATGGGAATGTCTATCAGCCCCTATCGGAGCAACTCCGTCAAGGCTAAGCTAGCTTCGAGGGACATGATCAGATCTTGCGAGAACGCATTGACCTCCATCTCAACGAGGCTCCGACACTAAAGACCCCGGTCCTGATAGCTGGCCTCCCTGACAGCGGAAGAGTGGCCAAGATCGTTCTCGACCAATTGGTTAAGACGCTAAAGGCAACTCCTCTGGGCTATCTCTACTCAGACTATCTCCCACCTCGCCTGCTCCTAAAGCCCGACGGAACAGCTGATCTGATGAAACATGAGATATTCTACTGGATCAACAAAGACTCCGGTCCCGATCTCGTCCTTTACACCGGGGACGCGCAACCAATTCTACCTGAAGGTGCGTTCCGTCTCTCAGAGGCGGTCGTGAAACTCGCTGAGAAACTCGGAGTCGAAACAGTCGTAACTGTAGGTGCCTTCATCACAGGCAGGATAGCCGAAAATCCGCAAGTCTACGGCGCCGCCAGCGAACTAGTTCTAGTCAAAGAGCTCGAAGAGTTAGGAGTGAAGATCATCGACAGCGGTGCGGTCACATGGATGAATGGACTCATTCCAGGTCTCGCAAAAGTCCGGAATCTCAAAGGTCTATTTCTTTCGGGGGAAACGTCCGGGTTTATGATCGACCCACGCGCAGCGATGATAATCCTCCGTGTCCTCGTCAAGAAACTTGGACTACAGATGGATATGACCGAACTGGAAGGACAAGTGAAGGAGATCGAGAGCGCGCTGAAACAGGGTGGCGACAAGGGTTCAGAATCCTCAGGTAGTTCTGAGTACATCGGGTGACCGTGGAGTGCCTGAGAGGACGGCCGACTACCATGTAATCATCGGTGACAGCCGTCGAATGGGAGAACTAGCTGATAGTTCCGTGCATCTAGTCGTCACCTCGCCACCCTACCCGATGGTTGGCATCTGGGACGATTTCTTCCGAGAGGAATCCGCGCAATCCTATGATGAGATGCACCGGTACCTCTACCAGACTTGGAAAGAGGTGAAGAGGGTCCTAGTTCCCGGCGGATTTGCCTGCGTCAATATTGGCGACGCGACCCGGACCAAGGACGGCATATTCCATCTCTATCCAAACCACTCGCGTGTGATAGAGTCTTTCGAGCAACTCGGCCTCGTTACCCTCCCCTACGTTCTCTGGAAGAAGCCCACAACCAAACCCCGCTACAGGGGAAAGGGAGCGTTTCTAGGCTCAGGTTTCCTCCCGCCCAACGCGTACGTAACCCTGGATATGGAGTATATTCTGATCTTTCGCAAAGGAAGTCTGAGAACATTTGAGCCAAAGGACCCACAGCGCTACAAAAGCAAGTTCACAAAGAAAGAGCGAGACGAATGGTTCTCACAAGTCTGGACCGTCACTGGAGCTAGACAGACGCATCGAGGGTTAGAA
>VBBT01000146.1 GCA_005881695.1 Candidatus Bathyarchaeota archaeon
CCGTTCAGCCTAAGCGCACCGGAGAAAAGGAGGTCGGCGTGTAGTATTCATGGAACTCCCGGTTCAGCCTTCTTCAAACCCCTCTCGTGAGAGAAACCTCGAGAGGGCTCCTTGGTGCTATTTGCTGTGGGGCATGCCTGTTGTTCTTGCGGTCGGAGCTAGCACAGCCTACGATGCTTCCGTGTTATCGATTACTGCGAGAGGGGTTCTTTGGGTAGCCGCGGTCGCCTGGGCAGGAACAGGCTGTCTCATAAACGGCCGATCTTGCGGGAGGGTCCACTGCAGGATAGATGGAATCCTCTTTCCAATCCTCAGCATCGTCGGCGCGTTGAACGTGCTTTCGGTCATCTCATTCAGCTGGAACTTATTCTGGCTCGCTTTCATCGTCATTCTAGTCGCAAGCTTTGTTCCCGAATGGACCTGGAAAAAGTACTCCTGATTCACTCGGCTGCGGAAGGCTCTCACAACTTTACCATGTCCGATAACGGTCACGCCGACGATGAAGAGGACTTGGCCCTGATCTTCTTGTGCCCGCGCGCTTTCGAGGGAACCCACTCCCCATCCTTGGTTCGCTTGTAGCTTTCATTGTAGTATTGTCCAAAGTCGCTGGGGTTGAGGAGGGCGTCTGCTGGGACTAGAGCGCCCCAGCCCCGTCCTCTCATGAAGATCTCGTTGAAATCCGGATTGTGGATTAGATCCTTCGAGTTGTCGGGACGGTCGTGCCACACCTCCATATCGAGTATACGCAGTGTTTCTCCCTGATCCGCGATCAGTTGGGAAGCATCATCCGGCCCGTTGGCTTTCCTATCAGGTCGCCCCGATGGACGGCGATTTCTTTGTCGTTGAATCTGAGGGTTCCCAACCCTTCGAGAATCAGATAGTATTCGTCGACTTCGCTGTGGCTGTGTAATCGAGCGGACGATTCACCATTTTCGATCACTTCGACCCTGAAGGCAGTCCGGCCGGGCCCGAGCAACGGCATGAGGAACCGCGTGTAGTATCCTTCCCGTTTCCTCGTTAGCGAACGTTCAGATCCGTCTAGCCTAGTATCATCAAAGACGTTTATGACCGGTTTCCTCCAGAGGTTCTCTGAAAGCACCCCGTCCTTCTTCAGGTAAACTTCGTTTGACCAGAAAGATGCTAGACGTAACAGGAAATCCATTCCCTGCTCGCTTAGAGAGGGTATCTTCAGAGTCAGTTCGCTGCTGGAGTTCCGGTTCAGGTTTCCTGCTTTCTTGCCGAGCTCGTCCCAGAGCCAGTTGGTAAACGGTATTAGTCTTCCGCCGTGTCCTTCAGGGATTGTTAGCTTCTCAAAGAAAAGGGTCCAGGCCAGGTCTATTCTTATCGCCTTTTCACGGATGGTTTCCTCGAGTATTAGCTTCATGATGCATATACCAAGGTGAATCTCTTGAAGAGGATTATCCTTCTTGAAGGTTCAGCCTCGTAGACTCTACGGGGTCTTCGAAATGCGCGGAACTCCGAAGGGCCTGCTCCTCATACGGTTCAGCCAGAATGAGATGATAGGTACATACCAGATGAAGAGCCTGACCTGTATTCCGAAGAGGAGCCAGCTCCATGGGACGGCTAGGGAGAAGAGCACTATGATGGTCAGGAGTGTTAACCTGTTCCGTATTCTTCGTAACCTTACCATTTGGTCGCCGTCGACGAGCTGCTTCTCCTCTTGAGAGATTATGTGGGCGAATCCAGCCAGTATTAGGAGAGTGCCTGCGTAGTCGATAGCGAACAGGGTTGACGCGTAGTCCTGGTCCCCAATTAAATTGTACTGAGACACCGCCTGGTCGAACAAGTAAGGGATTATCGCCACCAGGATCAACAATATCACGTTCAGGAATGTTACGAGACGCGTTTCGACAGGCAGTACTGACATGTCGCTGGTGTAGATTATCCAGCTGGTAATCAGGATCAGGAATACGAAGAGAAACTCGAGAATGTTCCTATTGATATCACCGGGAGCCGAACGCTGGTTATTGGTTATAACCAGGCTGATCGCGCCAATTGACAGTGATAGTCCGTAGATCAGGTCGGACAATGTCTCTAGTCGGGGCCGGGGATGTTTGCCGTGCTCCTCGCCTTGTTGCGTCGACATTGTCTAACTCGCTCCCGTGCTCACTTGTGATGACTCATAGAAATAGACTGGGACGAGTTCAAGTTAGACAGGCGAAAACCCGTAACTACTGGGATTGTGGCCTCGAAGGGTTAGCAGTCAGGCGGAATGGGATTGACGGAATCGGAAGATACTGATATTATTCCAGCGCCGAGCAGTATTGTGCGCGCACCTTCAGAAATCACCACAGTCAACTCGAGCCTAGCCAAGTCAGCCATTCCAAGCGCGGATAAACTGGCGAAGGTTACCTACTGGAAGCTCGACCTGGACACTATCCTTGATGGACTGATTCCTGATCCTCTTCCAGAGTCGATCGGTAAGGACAATGCTATTCACCACTTGAACATCATAATCTTCGGAAAACCCAATACCGGTAAGACTACTCTGGCTGAATCGCTTGCTCAAGCACTAGCACGCAGATACGGTCAGGAGAATGTCAAGGCCCTCCGATCAACACGCGACCTTCCAGCACTGTTCGAGAACATGGATAAGCTGTTCAAGAGATTTCGGAAGCCTCCGAAGGCGGTTTTGTTGTTTGCTGACGATATGACGAAGGCGTTGAAGAAGCTCTCGGGGACTGTCGCGGTGAAAGATTCCAATGGACAGGTACAGAAGATGAGGAAGATCGATTACTGGCTGGACAAGTGGTACGATATCAGAGGCGAACTCTTCAAGCGCGGAATGCGCCAAGGACTCGTGATCATGGTCGCCGCCCTCCACCGGTTCTATGGAGGAGATATTGATCTACGGGCTGATGCGGACCTG
>VBBT01000028.1 GCA_005881695.1 Candidatus Bathyarchaeota archaeon
GACTGAACACAAGCCCAGACCAGTTGATCTCTGACATCATCCGCGGCGGATACCCGGACTTGGCCAGGATAGAGAAGCACCGGGAATTCCTGCAGAGCTGTCTAAACGAACTCGACGACATGGGCCGGTCACCCGGAAGAATCGGCGGCTACGCACGACAGGTCCGCACCTTCTACAGGATCAACGGCGTCGAACTTCCCAAGCCAAAGTTTCTACCCAGACCCAGAGTCGTCAGCAAACACCGAAGCCCGACCATACAGGAGATACGCCAGATCCTGGGCATAGCCGACCCCAGAGAGAAGTTACTGATCCTGCTGCCAGCCACGTCAGGTTTCCGCGAAGGAACTGTCAGTCTCTTGAGGTACCGGCATGTCAAAGAGGACTTGGAAAAGAACATCGTCCCTGTCCATGTGCACGTCGAGGCCGATGAGACCAAGGGCCAGTACACAGACTACGACACTTGGATCCCGGAAGAGACAGTCGCGGTCCTCAAACTCTACTTGGACCAACGACGCAGAGGTTCTGCACCCCGTAAAGACTCGCCGCTAACCTCTACAACACAGAAGATTCCTCCGGAAGAAATCACTGACGAATCGCCACTGATTCGAGACAGTCAGTCTGTTGAGCCACGGCCTATTGGCGAGAAACAGATCTACCGGCTAGCCCACAACCTCTTCCACCGAGCAGGACTCGCCAAGAAGAACAAGCACGGACAGTACGAACTGACATTCCACAGCCTCCGGAAATTCTTCGAAACAGAGATGAAGTCGCGTGGCATCTCAGACCCGGACCTGATCCAGTACTGGATGGGCCATGTTGTCAGCGTCTACAATGACATACAGTCCAAAGGCATCGAATACCAGCGCGCCGAGTACGCAAAGGCCAACCTCCGGATCCAGCCTGAGACAGGCGGCGCCGGCAACATTGCACTCTTCAAGAAGATGGCGATGGAGATGGCCAGAGAGCTCGGCGTCAACCCTGAACAAGTCATAGCCGACATAGCTAAGCCCCACAGCATCCACGCCAGCCCTGAAGAACAGGACCAGATGGAGACCAGCGCTGTCATCAAAGCATTCGCGCAACACATCAAGGACCAGTTCAGAGAAAGCAGCTCCGGAGCATCCGCACGATAGGATTCACTCCCCTGGGGTGGTGGGCCCGCCCGGATTCGAACCGGGGACCGTCAGGTCTCCCGTACTCGGGGCTATGAGCCTGCCGCTCTTTCAGTTCTTCAACCTGAAGAAAACCTAGCTGAGCTACGGGCCCTCCAAGAAAGCTGCTCGCACACTCCGAATTCTTAATCTTTTAGAAGTCCAGTGGATTCATGAATGCGGACTTGGGCTTAGATGCAATGACAGTGTTTTCTGGCTAAGATCATGAACTTGATTTGGACACTCTTCGGCGTTTTCCTAATTTCGTTTGGGCTCGTTGCGCGTTCCATGGGCTTGGGTCCGACTCGAAGTAACTCTCGTTATAGCTCTGCGGTGGTGTGGTTCTGGCTCATTTCCGTGGGAGTCCTAATCATGTTGGATGGAGTTATCCTCAGATTGTGTTCCTGCTTATCTTTTAATAAACGGGTTCTTGTCGGTTGTCGGTTGCCGCCGGCTATAGACGCGGGCCGCCGTTCCCTCAGGGGTTTGGGGGCGCGAGCTCAGTGGTAGAGCAGCGGACTCGGCTCGCAGCTGAGGCTGAAGCTGTTAAAGTGGAAGGTCCACTGTAGCAACCCGTTGGTCACAGGTTCGAACCCTGTCGGCGGCGCCAAGAATTCGAGCAACCACCATAGAAGATTCTGAACCGGGTCAAGAGCTTCTTGCGGTACCTTCTAGCGTATCGAAAAGCTAGCTGCAGCCTCCGTCTTGATGGAGCACGGAACCGGAAAGATTAGGCTCGAATGGATGGCATTCTGTGCATAGAGCTGATTGCACAGCGACCTTTTCAACAAGGAGGTCCTTTGGATGTCACCGCGGCGAGCGCAGCCTGGTTGAACTCGACTATTATCGTTGCGGATCAAACTCTACTAAGCCTAATCGAGCCCTTTAGGAGACGTGACATAGAGCTAGTGGATTTCAAAGAAGCTTCGTTCATTCAGGGGAAGCTAATCCGCATTGCCAAGAAGAAGATGGAGATACGGGTGGACGACGAGGAGACAGGCGAACCTGCTATCGCCACTGTCAGATTGGCCGACGACGTAACAGTCGACCTTGATGCTGTCGGGGAAGAGGTGAAAGCGGTCATAGTCGATGGCAAGGTCGCCAGGATAACTGTTCTAGCTTCCAATCCAGCGGCCCGCCTTGGAAAAGTAAGCACCTAGATCAGGACTATTGTCCGGCTCAAAAGAAAGCCTGTTGCGAACTCTAAAAGACGGTCCGACATTAGAACGCCTGTACCCTATTCCGGGAGGAGAAGTCAGCAGCGGACAACGTTCTGCGACCTTGGATCCGGGGGGAACTCTTGCCCATCTCGATATATCACAACGTGTTCATGTCGACATGTATCGTGTTTCGATATTCTCGATTTTCAAAATGTTTGCGACGCGGAACATTGATTATAACCTCTCAGGCACAGCGACCTATCCATGGAAATCCCAAGTCGATTCTCCAATCACACTCGGACAATTGTCATACTTCTGCTCACTCTCACCAGCGGGCTAGTCCTTACGTCGGGACTCCCAACCTCGGCATCTGCGGCCAAAACCAGTGGCACAGCCACATTCACCACCTACGAATTGGGGGGTAACCCGTTCGTAGTAGGGAACAGCGTAGGCACGGTCTGCCCCAACACCCTCAGAACATGCACCAACACTGAAGGGGAACCGGCTATCCGGGCCGACCCTAGCGGCAACTTCTACGGCTCAAGCGAGAACGTCTTCTGTGTCGTCGATCGTCAATGCGGAGGGACCTTCGCTTGGAGATCAACTGATAACGGGAACCACTTCACGACCCTCCCACTACCGAACAGCGTCTCAACCGGTAGCAACGGGTTCTCGCCAGCCGGCGGTGACACGGATATAGCTGTGGCACCTGTGCGGAACAATAACGGCTTTTACAACATCTACGTGGCCAGCTTAGCCACCGCTCCTCCCCTGGCCAATGTCTACGTCAGCACAAGCCATGACGGCGGAGCCTCATGGGTCCTAAACCCCACTGGAGCAACAATCCCGGTAGACGACAGGGAATGGATCGCTGCTGACGGAGCCAACAAGGTCTGCGTGTCCTACCATGCCTACGCCACAACCAACAACATCTTCGTCACCTGCAGCTACGATGGAGGAACAACCTTCACCCAAGTCGCTAATGCCTTCGACCCCAGCCACGCCTTCAACGCACTCTACAACAACGAGATCGGCAACCTCGCAATTGACCCGAACAATCACTTGATCTACCAGTCTTTCAGCAGCATCGCCAACGCAGGGGAAGAGACATGCCTCAGTTGTAGCACCCACGTCGTCTGGATCGCAGTCAGCATCGACGGGGGCCAATCTTTCACGGACTATCAAGTCTACGTCAAACCTGACGTCACGGTAGGCTATGGACACCAGTTCGTCAACGTCAGCGTCGACCAAGCCGGCAACGTCTACTTGGTCTACAGCGACAATCACAACCTGTGGTACAGCTACAGCACTACGTTCGGCCAGTCATCGAACGGACCCTTCCGGATCAACTCATCCCCCTCCAGCACTGCCATCCTTCCATGGAGCAGCGCGGGCCACGCGGGAACGCTAGACGTTGTCTGGTATGGTTCTTCATACTACGATGGCGTTAACCCGCCAGACAGCTACCCCATGACCGCCAGCTGGCAGGTCTACTTCGCACAGAATCTCGCAGCCACGACGCCCAACAGCAAATGGTCACAGACGACCGCCTCGGGAATAATCCACTATGGCGGAGTCTGCGAGTCAGGGGTAACATGCACCGGCAACCGTGACCTGCTAGATGATTTCGGCGTAGCGGCGAGCCCCACGACGGGTTTTGCCACGATCATTTACACCAGTGATCAGTACGTTAACAGCGCAAACGAACCAGCACAGCCATTCGGCTCAGGAGGAGGTTGCACACACTCTTCGACAAACTCTTTCGAGTGCAGTCACACCGACATCGCCGTTCAGACCGGCGGTACAAGCCTCCTATCAACGGGACAACACTTCCAAATCACAAAGACGGACTTTGCGCAGATCCGCAACAACCCTAGTCTAACAGTTCAGGTCACCAATACTGGAAGCGAGGCGATCAACGCGCTAACCGCTCAGATCTCCGGCCTACCTCTCAACCTGCCCTGGACGCCGGCTCTCGCTCTGCAACCGGGTCAGACAACGACCGCGACCACCGCCGCACTTCCCACAACTCTACTGCTTGCGGTCGGCAACATCTACACCATCACCATAACCGCCAACTTGAGTGACGGCACAACCGAGACCCAGACCGTCTCCGCAATCTACACACTAGACGCAGGGATCGGCCTCTAAAAGGCCCGATCCTTACCCCTTTTTCTGGAAAAACCTCCCGAACAAATGAGGAACGTTTGATCTCTCCTATCATCAGCCTCACTCCTCCAGGTGAAGCAATACAGCCATACAGTTGAACAGAAAGCCGGACACTCCAAAGTTTTCTCTTCGCAATGCAGTATGTCAAAAGGAGACAAACAGTCTTCAAGACCTTCGCAGTATCCCTCTCCGCTAGAGTATTCGTTTCGGCTCAAGAAGGACCCGGCTAACTAAGGACTGCCTATCAATGCAAATATATATCAAAAGATAGAAATCGGAAGGACAATTCATCAACGCTTATTATTTGCCGATAGATATCAAAAACAAGACGCTCTGTGACCAATCCAATAACGCGCCTCAGCAGAGAAGCTGAACAACTAGCCCAGGCCTGGCGATCAGACCGCTGGAGTGGAATCCGTCGGCCTTACTCGGCGGAGGATGTCTGTAGGCTCCGTGGGAGTGTCCATCCAGAATTCACGCTGGCAAGACTGGGCGCGGAAAAGTTTGAGCGCCTCTTGAGGGACGAACCGTACATTCCAACTCTCGGCGCACTCACTGGAGCACAGGCCCTTCAGATGATCCAGGCCGGGCTCAAGGCAATTTACATGAGCGGCTGGCAAGTAGCCGCGGACGCTAACCTCTCAGGCCAGACTTACCCAGACCAGAGCCTATACCCAGCAAACAGCGTCCCAAATCTGGTAAAGAGAATCAACCAGGCCTTCCAGAGAGCAGACCAGATACAATTCATGAACGGCCAAGGGAAAATCGACTGGTTCGCGCCGATAATAGCTGACGCAGAAGCAGGATTCGGAGGCCCACTCAACGCGTTTGAATTGATGAAGTCAATGATAGAAGCTGGAGCGGCAGGAGTACACTTTGAAGACCAACTTGCTTCCGAGAAAAAATGCGGCCATCTAGGTGGAAAGGTCCTAGTCCCCACTCATCAATTCATCAAGACTCTAATCGCCGCGCGGCTTGCATCCGACGTAATGGGGGTTCCAACGTATCTCATCGCCCGGACAGATGCCATGGGAGCCAGACTCTTGTCGAACGACGCGGACCCCAGGGACTTACCCTACATTACCGGAGAGAGAACCCCGGAGGGTTTCTACAGAATCAAACCCGGGCTGGAAGCGGCTATTGCCCGCGGCATCAGCTACGCGTCCTACGCCGACATCTTATGGTGCGAAACTCCTACGCCGGACCTTGATGAGGCCAGAAGATTTGCAGAAGCCGTCCACAGAGTATATCCCGCGAAACTGCTGGCGTACAACTGCTCGCCATCATTCAACTGGGAGAAACACCTAGATCCTGAGATCATAAGGGGTTTCCAGAGAGAACTGGCAGCGATGGGTTACAAGTTCCAATTCGTAACTCTGGCCGGTTTCCACAGTCTCTCAGTATCCATGTTCGAACTCGCCAAACAATACGCCGTTGAAGGAATGGCCGCATATGTTCGCGTCCAGAAGAAAGAGTTCGAGGCCGAACCCGCAGGCTATACAGCTGTAAAACACCAGGCGTTCGTAGGAACGGAATACTTCGACGAGGTCTCAACCGTAATCTCAAGTGGCACGTCTTCAACCACGGCGATGGGTGAATCCACTGAAACGGCCCAGTTCAAAGAACAGGTGGCTCTAGCGACGACTCCAGTCCCAAGGGCAAAACCTGAGCGAGACCGGAACCAGTAGGTTTGCACTTATCCGACAAAGTCGACGGTCGAACCGAGATAGTACCGGAACCACCGGTGCTCAGAGCCGGAGATCCCAACATCCAGGGCTTCGAAGAGATACTCACATCTGACGCGCTGGCTTTTGTCGGAGAACTTGTCCGAGAATTTTCTCCACGACTCGACGCGCTACAGCAGAAAAGAATGCTCGTTCATCAAAGCCTACGAAACGGAGCACTTCCCGACTTTCTGGATGAGACCCGTGAAATTAGAAGATCTGATTGGAAGGTCGAATCTATCCCGGCTGATCTTCGCCAAAGACGGGTAGAGATCACGGGCCCAGTCGACAGGAAGATGGTGATAAACGCACTAAACTCGGGCGCGGACGTTTACATGGCTGATTTCGAAGACTCCCACTCACCAACCTGGGACGGGACGATTCAAGGTCAGGTTAACCTTCGAGATGCGGTCGACCGGACAATCAGATACGCTAGTCCTGATGGACGGGAGTACAAGCTAGGAGACAAGCTTGCAACTCTAATGATGCGGCCCCGTGGTTTGCATCTCATCGAGAAGCATGTTCTAATCGGATCTCGGCCGGTTCCGGCTTCCCTCTTCGACTACGGTCTCTTCCTTTACCACAACGCCAAGAGACTAATTAGTCGAGGGACAGGGCCTTATTTCTACATCCCGAAGTTGGAGAGTTACTTGGAAGCCCGTTTCTGGAACGACATCTTCGACTACTCGGAGAACACCCTCAAACTTTCACACGCTAGCGTAAGGTGCAGCGTCCTTATCGAAACGATTCTAGCGGGATTCCAGATGGACGAAATCCTCTACGAGTTGCGTGAGAGGATAACCGCGCTCAACTTTGGTCGTTGGGACTACATCTTCAGCCTGATCAAATTTCTGGGCCATGATCTGAGATTCCTAGTTCCTGAGAGACCGCTTCTCCCTATGACTACACCGTTCCTCAAGTCATGTTCCGTTCTACTGGCTCAATCCTGCCACAGGCGAGGAGCTTATGCGATGGGGGGAATGGCCGCTCAAGTTCCTATCAAAGGCGATCCGCGTTCCCAGGAAGCCATCGACAAGGTTGTTGCCGATAAAAAGCGAGAAGCCGCCGAGGGATACCAGGGAGCCTGGGTTGCCCACCCGGGTCTGGTCACAATCGTCAAGAGTGTCTTCAACGACCGTCCCACTGAATCAAGGAACACTGACGTGATTGTGGAGGTAAGCCGCGATGATCTCCTCAGAGTACCCGTGCCGAATATCAGTGAGCAAGCTCTGAAGGCAAATGTCGCTGTCAGCCTAAGGTATCTAGAGTCTTGGCTGGGAGGTGTAGGCTGCGTGGCCATCAACAACCTGATGGAAGACACGGCTACAGTGGAAATTTGTAGAGCGCAGATCTGGCAGTGGATTCATCACTCCGCCAAGCTTCGTGATGGCCCGACGATCACACGTGAGTTATTCCGAACCATTCTGAAAGAAGAAATGGCGAAAATAACAGAAGGAGTTGGGCCGCAAGCTGGTAAAGGGTCCAACAGCAAGATAGCGGAAGATTTGCTTGACACACTTGTGACAAGCGATAGTTTTTCCGAGTTCATGACGCTGATAGCTTACAACTATCTAAGCTGACAAACTGTCCCTCCAAAATGAGTCTGACAACGGTTTTCAAACTCTTCAAAAAATAAGCATCCTTTTCTCGACCCCCCCCGGGGTGGTCTTTTTTCCCGAGACCCGTCCTTCGTAAAACATGAACTCGTGTGCAGAATAGCTTATTTTCAACCCTAATTCAGAATCTGAACAGGTACATCTAGAACCGGGGATAATCCACGCTGCAAACGCAAATGATTCCCGACTGAACCAAGCCTGGACCGCGCCCTGATCAGCCTGTCTTGCCCATTATTTCAGCTAGATAGGAAATGTTCCGAGAAAAATAGGGGGTCTTAGCGACTGAGTCCCGCGTCGCATGAGCAGTCTCCGCGCCCGCCCTCCATGGAAGCATCCAGAAGGATCTATTCTTGTAGACTAGTAGGTGAGGCCGATATCATTCTCCATACTATCGACGCGTGGGTAGCGATACCAATTATAAGCCGCACAACCAACGACTAGTTAGCGTACAGAACAGCAACGAGCTTGTTTGTTGGCTTAGCAAATGAAGCTTGACCAAGGCCCTTCTGGAGAGCTAACGGTCCTAGACTCGGGATACACAGACCAAGTCCTGCTCGACTGCGTCAGCGAAGAATATCTCCGGATAAAGGCGATAATCTACAACTCGCTTAACGACATGAACAAGCTCTTCCTGGTTGACCGGGCACTTTACACGAATAGTCCTGAAAGACCCCTCTTCATGGAATGGACCCCCCAGAATATGTCTGCTATCAAAAAGCCGTTGGTGATCTCGGAAGTGAAATTGTACAGCGTAGAGAGGACTTGGGGTCTAAGCACTCTTAGAATGATGAAGTAGGGATCTTACTCAGTTCGCGTCAGCACGATCTCTATCGTTGACACGTTTCGCTGATCGTCTCCCTCGCCTAGCAACTCAGTTCCGATCCTGACCTCTTTGATAACCAACTTGCCCTGGAAGAACCGGTTCCTGACAACCTCGACAACATCCACGGCGTGACTGATAGACTGACCCCTCGCCTTGACCGTCAATTGTTTGGATCCGCTATTGAAGTGCATCATAACAGCCGTCGCATAAGCCATCAAAGGTTTCTTTCCGATGAAAACAACATCGGGAGGAGCCCGGCTCATAGGACGGGTTTCAGGAGACCTCTCCGGGGTTCGTTCTACATGTGCGGGACGTTTCGGTTCTGCTTTTTCCACTTGCAAACACTAGCCTCTTTGAATCCTTACGGTGACGAGCGGGGAAGCTTCTAGCGTCTTAAGCCTTTGGCTACCCTTAGGGAAAAGAAACGGGAAAAAAACGTGAAGGGGAAATTGGAGGGGGCCGAGTTTGCGAGATTCTAGATGATGTCCCGAGTGAGGGCTTCTCTGAACTTGACCCTGCAGTCTTGGCACTGGAAGAGGCCGATCAGGACGTTCTTCTTGGACTTGCCGCCCTTGAGCTCCCAGACTTTTGCCGCCTTGGGAACGTCAGCACCGCATTTTGGACAGACCACCTTGTAGAACTGGCTTGGCAGCTGGAGGCTTGGCTGAGAGACGTCTGGTCCGGAGGGTATGCCTTGAATGGTTTCTGTCCCTGGAATCGATGGCTGAATCTCGGTCTCTGTTGTAGCGATTGCTGAGGAAGCATCCACAACGGGCATGTCATCGACGACCTTGACGACGAGTGCGTCTGCGATATCTTCCACGTACTCTTGCGCCGGGGCAGTCGTGAAGGAATCGTCAACGTTGGGGGTATTTGCTTGGGTCAATGGCGTGATAGGAGCGGCTGCAATGGGATCAGCAGAAACTGCTGATACTGGTTGAGCCTGTTCTTGGACTAGTGGAGTAATCACCGAGGTCGGAGCTGACACCGGGGCGCTGAATGGTTGGTTGTTCGTCTGCGGATTGGTCCAGTCTGTACCGCTACTCGATGGCAGAGGCGCCGCAGGTTTTGTCGCCGGAGCCCAGGCTCTCTCTGAGACAATTGAGTTCGCAGCGAACTTGACGCTTGGCGAAGTGGGTGTCGGGTTTGGTGCTTGCTGTGAATTGGCTATTTGTTGTGGAACAGCGTTTCTCGCCCATTCTTCGATCAGGGTTCGCGGAGCCGGTGGGTTCGCTTGTTTGAAGTCTGCTGATGCCAGTGGCCTGGTCTCGATGTGGGTTAGAACTTCGATCATGTCTTTGATCTCTTCGATGCTGTGAAGGTTTCGTTGTAGGAGGCCCTTGAATTCTTCGCGCTGTCCACGGTATTCCTGTTCGCTGACTTCGCCGGTCACGTATTTTGTTTCAAGGTTCAGCAGCCTTTGTGGGGTGCTGCCGATCTGATCCTTCGTTTCTTTGAGGTGCTCGTTCAACGTGTATCCTAACACGTTGATCCGGTCTTGGAGGTCTTGTGAGGCTCGTCCGTATTCCTCGTAGATGTTGCGCATTTTTTCTTTGTAGCCGTTGATCTCGCTGACTAACTTCTCTAGAGTTAGATCGTTTAGTACCATTTTTTTCATCCTAGGGAAACGACTTCTATGAGGTAAAATGGTAAAAGCGTTCGACCGCAAAAACCCTCGAAAACAGCGGTTGTAAACCCAGAATCAGCAATTTGGTAGAAACAACACTGTCAATGATGCGTGCTGATTTACCCGGTTTTTAACTAGCAATGCTAAACTGGGATTGGGGAAAACACAACTTCCTACCAATTTTCTGACACCGCATATAAACCAAAACCGTCTTGTGGCCCACACAACATACCCGCGGATTATCTGTTGACAACATGCAACCTATTGCCTGAGCTAGAATATCTCTAGCTCGCGGAGTAGCGAATCAGACCCTTACGTGTCAAGAACCCACTTGGAACCCGTCCCCGGTAAACCAGCTTTCAAGATAGAAATGTCATACAAGTCCATGAAGAATTGGGACCGAGAGCAAAGGGAACCCTTGCTCTCGAAGGTCACCGACCGCATCCACCACCAAGAACCACTCAAAGAAAAGATCTCACAGGTCGTCTACAAACTCAAAGTTCAACAGAACAGGCTCGAAGGAGCCAACCTCAAGACACAGCAACACGACAAGTCACTGTTCGACAAGTGCGTCCAAGCCCAGATGTCCAAAGACACTATGAGAAGCGCAAT
>VBBT01000029.1 GCA_005881695.1 Candidatus Bathyarchaeota archaeon
TTCCGCTCATTCGTCAACACCGTCGCGATATACGTGGACGCGGCCGCGATGCCCGCCGGACCCCGCCCACTGGTCAACTTCATCTGCCGCGCAATCTCCAATATCCTGATCGCGATTCCTTCCGCCTTTCCCGATATCGTCAGCTTGTTTGAAAACCGAGCCGCATAATTCCGGTTCGCAGAAGGCGGCACAAACATCCCCAGCTCCCGCAACATAAACCGGTAGCTACGCCCAATATCTTTCTTGTTCAACGTCGACACACTTGCAATTTCGTCCAAAGTCCGCGGAACACCACACTGGCGACATGACATGTAAATCGCCGCAGCCGTAACATTGTGAATCGACCTCCCCCGGATCAGACGCCTCTTGATCGCGCGACGATAGATGACAGAGGCGGTTTCGAGAATATTCTTTGGCAAAGAAAGAGCCGACGACAACTTGCTAAGCTCTGACAACGCCACAGCCAAGTTCCGCTCCGTAGCGTCCGAGACACGAACACGCCGCTGCCACTTCCGCAGTTTGTACAGCTCAATCCGTTGATCTGCAGAGACACCCTTTGTCCCGGCAGGGCGATCACGCCAGTCGATAATCGTCGAAAGGCCCTTGTCATGAATAGTATACGTCATCGGCGCACCGGTACGCGCCCTCTTCGCGCGCTGCTCGTCGTCAAACGCACGCCACTCAGGGCGCGTGTCAGCAATCTTCTCCTGGATAACACATCCGCAGGCCATACAGACAACTTCCGCCGCGTCGTAGTCCCTCATGAGCCGCGAGCCGCCGCACTCGGGGCACAATCGTATCCTCCGCGAACTGCTTTCAGGTGCCCGTTCTAGCGTCTGGCCTACTTCTTCAACCACTTTTTCGGGTTCTCCTAATTATCCTCTAAAAGGTATAGAACCCGGCCCGCGAACCCTTCTCCAGCAGCCTCGGGCCTTACGGAGACATATGGACTCTTCACAGGACCGAGAATATTGTTGACAGTCCCGATTCTCTTAATCTTGTAGTCGACCACGTTTGCGCGTTCGGGAGGTACCGGTGGCTGTTCGAGTCGGAGGATTAGATTACCGCTTTTCGACATGTGCAGAACCTTGCCAAGCCGTCTTAATCCCGCACCTGGCACACTCCAATGAAATGCGAAAAATGCCAAATCGCGTATATAAACATTGATTGGACGAGAAAGACTTCTAATTCAGCCAAGCCAATACTATCCAACAACAAGGCTGGCCAGCAAGTAATTGATCCGCGAAGTCCAACTCTCCAACTTCATGTCCTACAAGAACACAAGCATCCCACTTCGGGCTGGCCTAAACTTGATCATAGGACCAAACGGGGCAGGAAAATCTTCCATACTGCTCGCAATCTCCGTCGTCCTAGGCCAAGCATACACGGAGCGAGCGAAAAAACTCAGCGAGCTCATACGGTGGAACGAGCAAGAAGCCAGAATATCACTCCTCCTAGACAACGAAGCGCCTAAAGGCGCCAGACCGTTTCCACAAGCCAGATCTGACAAGGTCCTCCTAACCAGAGTTCTCAAGAGATCCGGAGACTACCACTACTTACTCAACAACAAACCAATCAGCAAGATCAACTTAGTCGAGGGACTGTCTAGGATAGGACTCAACCCTGACAACATGCTGGTCATAATGCACCAGCTCATGGTCGGACGATTCGGGTCAGTTAGCCCGACGGAGAAGCTACTCCTTTTGGAAGACGCCGTAGGGTTTGCAGCATATCGTCGAGAGGTACTCGAGGCATCCTCTCGATTGCAGAAGCTTACGACTGAACGGGAGACAATGTCTTCAGTCCTGGAGGGCACTAAAGAGACCTATTTGCACTGGCAGCGGGAATACGAGAAGTACGAGCTGAAGAGGAAACTTGAAGACCAGCTCAAGGACCTCCAGAGAGAACTCATCTGGAAACGTATCATCAGAAGGCAATCCTCACAAAAGCGGGTGAAAGACCGAATCTCCTCGTTGCAAGGCAAGATAGTGGAGACGAGGGAAGAGTTCGAAACATCCCACAAACAACACCAACAGGTCCTGACCGACCTCGCAAGGCTCTCTGAAGAGCTCGAAGAACTTAGGGAAGAACACCTGAAACTTGAACACGGTCGTGGTCTGCGAGCAGGTTCACTGGAATGGATCTCAAGAATCACTGATCTCCTTCGTACACAGCAGGAAGTTTTGACTACGCTTCAGCAAAAAGCCCGCGATGTGAGCTTGCCAACGGAGAAAGACCAACTGAGTCAGGTGTTATCAGACCTCGTGGAAGAGCGTGAGAAAATTTCGATCTCTGCTAAGACAGCCGATCAAGACTTCGAGAAAGTACGCACAGGGATTACCGAGCTAACTTCACAACTCAACAAGAATACCGACGTCCTCATAGAATCGAGAGTCAAGAAAGAGGTCAGCAACTTCAAGCTCGCATTGATGGAACAGGAGGTTCAAGAGCTCGAGGTCCAGCTGCGGATAGGTCAAGAGGAAATTGAACCTCTCGAAACACAGGCGTCTCAGCTCGGACCAGTATTCGAGGATCCCAGAGACCTCCAACAGATCTCACTGGACATCGCCTCCGTTCAAGAACGGTTACGTCCACTAGCGCATCTTTCCGCTGAAGTCGAGAAGATGTACAAGAACTATGGAGACCTCTACGAGGATGTAAAGAAGAAAGCCGAGGTTGTGGAGCAGAACAGGTCCGAAGTCCTCGGCGAACTGAGAGAACGCTTCGACCGATGGAAAACTGTCATGGACAAGTTGCTGGAGGAACTCTCTGCAAGATACAATGCTTTGCTGTCGGAGGTGGAATCAAAGGGACGAATCGTCATCAAAGCCTCCAAAGATATTGAGAAAGCTGGCCTCGAGCTCTACGCAGGATTCAAGGGAAACGAGCCAGTATCGCTCGACGGTCTAGCCCCAAGTGGGGGCGAACGCACGGTCGCGCTAATCGCATTTCTACTCTCACTACAACAATTCATCTCATCTCCCTTCCGGGCAATCGATGAGTTCGACGTTCACATGGACCCGCGAAACCGGGAAACAGTATCCAAGCTCATCCATGCCGCTGCAAAAGCCACTGACTCGAGCCAGTACATCGCGATAACCCCTGGACAGGTGACACTTCCAGAGGACAATGTCCACGTTATCGTAGTCCAGAACGTCGAGGGCAGTTCCATTGTCAAGGAGCTAGCATAACCATGACGGAGAAGGCCCGCCGATCGTCTGGAAGACGAGAATTGGAAGAATTGATCCAGACGTGTATCTCGATCGAGAACCGCAGGTTCAACCCATTCCTCTTGGACATCACTGAAGCTCTCCGGATCATACGACGACACTCGAACCAGCTACGCACGCTAGACGACCATCTGCTCGATATGCGAGCTATCACTAGCGTCGCTAGGGTAGTAGGGTTGCAGAGTGCGAATCTCAGATTCCAGTCCAGCGCCCTCTTTGTCGATCCCAGCATGGTACAACAGAAGCTCGGTTCACTCTCAAGAGAGCAATTGGCAGAGTTTCTCCTTCTCTCATGGCATCCAATAGTAGAGCTGGAACAGCTCACACTATCTTCGACCAAGGAGGCGAAAGAATTTTGGGAAGGGATGCTTTCGTTCTTCGAGCGAAGAAAGAGGCTTCACCTTGGACCCTTCGTCAGCCCTGATTCAGCTGACTTTGGGGAACTGGCGCGAATGCGTGTGGTCGAAGAGAAGGCGTACACGAGAAAAATGCAGGACCTTTGGAAGGAGCTCAAGGAGAGCGCCGAAAAGGACGGGAGAGTGGACTATTGGAACTTTGTCAGAGGATCGGACTTTGCTGAGACTATTGCTCGAGCTCAACTTGTCAGCTTTCTCGTCACCTACGGATACGCGAACTTGCAACGAAAGGGAAACAGCTTGCTCTTGGTCCCGAAAGCAAGACCTGATCCTCATACTGAAGGGTCACCGCTCAGCTTTCCCATCCCCATCACAAAGGAGGTTTTGATACGGGCGAAGTAAAGAACGAACCAACCTACTACAATGAAAAGGTCAAGCGAGCAGCGCACATGCTCTTCTTCAAACGGGGAAGAGTACCTGGTGCTAGATCGTGGGAGTTGAAAACGGGACTCGGAAAGGGGTACACGAAAGTTCTGGAACAGCTAGATGAGAGTCTAAAGGACCTTGACCTCGAAGTAAAGAAAGTCGAACCGCAGACTCTGTCTGATTACAAACCAGGACCAGACGACGGGGAAGAAGAATCCCGATATTTCGTCCGCCTCAAGGGGACACTGGCTCCGAAGGAAGCGAGACTGTGCGGGTGGAGAATCGACAATCTCGCAGCCTTAGCTGCCGCCTTGGCGCTTGTAGTATCCAAACAAGGGAGGAGCGAGAGGAAGGAATTGGAAACGGTTATCGGCAATAAAGCCGGGCGCTGGAGAGCGCTGACCCTAATGGACACATTCCTCCGATCAGGATACCTAGAAGAAGACGAGGAAGGACTGGTCAAGCTTGGCTGGCGAACCCGTGCCGAACTCGATCTCCCAAGCCTAATGATGCTGCTCGCGGAATCGAAGGCACCATCCGCAGAGAGTAGCGAGCCTGTTGAAGAGGATCAGGCGTCGATAGAAGGCTGAATACTCTCTAGGTACCTCTTTCCCTGAGGCACCGCGGCCGCGCATAGTTTGTCGAACGGCAGAATCTTCTCGTCCCACTCTGAGACCTCTTCGGGACGGAGCTTTAGAAATCCCTTATCTTCGCTGACTGTGCCCCACACCAGCATGTAGCGACGGTCAGTGTAGCCTCCCGTTGGGATCCCGGTTATATGGTTGAAGAGAACTCCGACCCGACCGCCGGTCATTGTTGCGGGGACGCTGGGTTTCTTCAGGAGAATCTCACCGTTCTCGGACAGGATAAAGTCGGTCGCGACACTGAACGGGAAACCGTCTTTGTCGATCCAAGTGATTACACCATATCGAAACAGCGCTAGTCTGTCTGGGTCAACGAGACCTAATGTGGTCAAAGGTTGATTGCCTCCCCGGGTTCGGAAGTGTCTCCGTTCTTCCATGCAAGTATCTTCTTTGGTTCCACTTCGACCACGATTCTTTTCCAGAACCAGGCGAATTGCTCCCGGGCCGCGAGGAATCCGTCAATGTAAGGCTCCTTCTTGCGCCACATAGACAGGTACCGTTCCCATCCATGGTCAAGGTCAGAGTCATCGCATCTTGCAACGCCTTGGACGAGGACAACGTGCTTCTCTATTCCGCTGCCTTCCGGGTTGGAGAAGAGTAGCGATACTTTCGGGTTCTTCTTCATATGCTCAATCTTGCGCGAGAACAATATGCTGGATGTCACCGCGAACTTAGGCGGGTTATTGTTATAGAAGAACAGTAAAGGAAACGTCACAGGCTTCCCGTTATCTATTGATGTGAATTCGCAGATCAAGTACCGATCGAAAACGTCTTGAACCCAGTTCGGAGCTTTCATCAACCTATTCGACCTTGGGGATGTGCATGAGACAACTCCTTGGCTATAAGACCGCCGATTGAACTGTTCATGCTTACTTCGGGATCGCTTTGAGAAATTCCTTAGGATATTGCTTCGAGTTCAGAAATGTCAGGAACTCTCCTCTCTTGATAGATGCTCTCGCGGATTCCAGCTCAGTTCTCTGAGCGAGATGATCATGGACCTTCGCCTTTGCTAGCACGTCCAAGACTTTGCCTTCGTAGAAGGGTTCCAGGTCCTTCCCTTGGCAAACAGCGCAGTTGCAGCTTGTCGAATTTCCTCTAATCTCTTCATAGTCTCTCTTCTTCAGCGCTCCCCAACCTTTTCGGTCGAAAACATTGATCACCTCTTTCGTAAGCGGTGTCGGTGGCGGTGGGACGATCCATCTGGAGAAGCTGTCGATGCTGAACATTGGCAAGATCATTCCTTGGCTGCACGGCATAGGGCTGCGTCCCAACCGGATCTTGGGTGGAACTTGGAAGGCATGGAGCCAGACCTCAGGCTTTCTCTTCTTGAACTCCTCCATGACTCGAAGAGCGTGGTAGTGGAACGCACCTCGGAGATCAATCCCGATCTGAGCTGACTCATGCTTCTCAACCCTCTTGACGACTTCTCCGAAGACTTCCTTGTTGTCGGTGGCTTGGATAATCGGCATCAACGGCTTGTCGACGCCGCGTTCTTCCATCCAGCGTTCAGCGAAACTAAGTTGACCATCAAAATCCTCCGGAGACATGTCAACCGTGTGCTGGACCGTGATGATGTCGAGTCCCGCAAGGAATTGCAGGTCTAGGATTGTCTTCAAGTCCTGAGTCTCTTTCACAACGGCTCCCCCCTTGAAGGCGAGATAGAGGAGACGAACGGCATCAGGACTCGTTTCCCTGGATAGAAATCTCGCGGTAGACTTCAGAGCCTCTTCTTGAGTGAGAATCCTCTTGATCGTGTCCGGCGGGGCAAGCCGCGCGAGAACTGCTACTTCTCCTGGTAATGGATCCTTTACACCGGCTGGCTTGAGAGCGTTTCTCTCAGGACTGGTAGGGAATCTGGTGGGAAGGGGAATCCGACGTTGACCGATCCGAAGCTCGGACTGACTCGCGCTAGTCTCCGAGTCAACTCTGATCTGAGCTAGCTGGACTGTGGACATTACAGGGGACATGCCAGGGTCAGGTAGAAAGAGGCTTCGATTAGGGAGCGAGCCTAGTAAATATGGTCGTCTGACTCGGTGCCTTCTTCGGTGGGTTCAGTAACCGTTTCATTGGGCTCTGAAAGGGGTTCATTCGGTTCCGCGACCTGTTCGCTGGGTGCCGTTTCCTCCACTCTCTCCTCAAGCGGCGGCCCCGGTGGCTTCGATGACTTCTTCCATGGCATTCGGAATAATGCATGATGAGGCTTCTCTGGCACAGGCGAAGACGCTTCGGGAGTCTGGCCGGTCATTTTAGCTTTGAAAGCACTCAACTCCACTGACACAAGGTGTCTTCTTATCAGGAACATCATCGTGAATATGCCAGCCGCGAAGACGGTAGCGTTGACGATGATTGAGAGGTCGATTCTAGTTATTGGGACCTGGAGTATGAAGTAGAACTGTGCGACTGCATAGACTGAGCCGAATGCAAATACTAGAAAGGGTAGAACTTGGCTCCACCGCCGGTTGGTACGTGTAACCGTCTTTCTCGCAAACGTCTGCATAGCGCCAATGACGGAAACCAGCATTAACCCGCTATCGACGAGGGCATTAGACGGCTGGTTTTGCGTGATGTATCCGATCGCGATGGTTGTTGCCCGGTAGAGTAGGTAACTCCAGAGGACCAGATAGGTTCCTCCGGCGAAGACGGCGGCTTGCGGTTTTTTCTGTACGATTACCCTCCATCCCCAGAGTAGTGTGAAGAAGTAGGTTGCGAGGAGTAGTACTGTCACGATCATTGTCCAGATGATTATCTTGTCAGTCGCGCCCTGAACGTTCCGGTACGTCGAGCTTAGCCAGTTTGAAATTGCCCATACGCCGTATGTTAGTGGCGCGATCGGGAGGAAGAGTGTTGAGATTCCCAGGGTTCTCATCAGCTTTTTTGCGTGTCCTTCGCCGGTCAGGCCTCTTTCGACTTTGACGAGGAGTTGGGACACTGGAGCTGCGATGAAGTATGCTTGTAGGAGGATCCATGTGTAGAAGATTATGATGAATGCGGGGAATATGGGGAGTGCTTCTACTGAGCCTGCTTGTTGGATCCAGTATGTGATGCCGGCGATTATAGGCGCGTAGGCTATGATGAGTGTGATGACGCGTCTTGTCATTCTTGAGAACAGGATTGAATTTCTGAATTTTTCGAGGAGGGCGAGCGGGGTGAGGACGAGGTACACTCCGGTAGTGCTGGCGCCCGCGATGAAGATGAGTGTCCATGCTTGGGCAAATCCAAGGTTGGCGCCGACGAATGCGGTTGCGAATAGGAACGCCATTAGTACTGTGAAGATTAGTGTGTGTCCTCGGACGCCCGGAGATAGGAGTAGCCTGATTGAGCTTGGGAGATAGAACCTTGACTTCTGCTCTGGTAGGGTCAAAACTTGGTCCCGCTAGGCTAGCCTAGGTTACTGGTCTGTTAGAGGAAGCCTAATCATTTCTACGATACCGGCGCTCGGCTTGGCTCGTAACTGGGCTGACCCCGTTTCAAGGCGGGGTCTTCGAATTGGTGCTCTAGCTCGGCTGTGGTTTGTGCGCTTTGTCCAAGGAGTTATATGGAGTCGCCAAAGGCGCGGTTTCAAGGGCATCTGGAATTGGTCGAAGCTCACTACCATCCAAAGGGTGAGATGAAGAGGCATGTTCGCGCCTTCATCTACGTGGCCGCGGTCTTGGGCAAGGAGTCGAAGGTTGCTGACGCATTGTTCAAGCTTGCAGAGGTCAAGGAGGTTCACGTCATTCCCGGCAGGCATGACATCATGGCTGTTGTCGAGGTCCCTAGAAAGCTTCTGGAACCTGATGCCCAGAGCATCTACTGGTTCATAGTTGAACGCATCAAGACGATCGGCGATGTCACTGATACTGAAACGCTTATTCCGATAGTCTCGGCTTCGAAATGGTCTGATTAAGACTCTCGACCACTCATGCCACCTGAATCGGTTTGGTTTCGCTGGCCAGTCCGGAGAGTGCTCTCATGCGGCACGAGGTCGAGTCGCTAAGACCCCCTATTTTCCAAAAACCATTTCCTGTCCGGCACTGATAACGGGCGAGTCCAAGCAATCGCGGCGTAATTCCGGCTTGGATGACCAGGCAGAGAAGACGACAAATGCGAACGAATTTCGGGAGAGTCATGTGAACTCTCTCGGATTCTAGATCAGGGCAGGTATCGGGTGATTTCACGACCGGAAAGCTTCCCGTCAACCGCTCTTGCGTCGTAAAGTAGTTGAACAATACCCCACTTTCTAGAGAGGTTATTTGCAGTCTGGCAGGGATTCCAGGCGAGTCGCTCGATTCAGGGCACAGTTCGGGCTTAGTTGCCGAGGCGAAAATTGCGGTTTTATCGCCCTGTCAAGAATGATTTCAGGGACAGTGTAGGAAAGGGCTCCCAGATTCGAGAACAGGCCTGATTTTGGGCGAGTTCGCCAAAAATTCTTGTGGCGTCGTCTATGCCCAGTTTTCCGTCTGATTTTTTCAGGGTGCGAATCTGAGTCGAGTTGTTGGTGAACTTTTTTTTGGGTTTTCACTGGTAATCTGTTCGAATCCTGAAAGCAGCTGGTTCTGGTTCCTCGGGTAGGGCTACCGGATCAAAATCAGGAGGATCCGGCTAGCGAGGACGGCTTCAATAAAAGCGTCCCGTGGATCGGTCGCTTGTGATACTTGAGGTTGGGAGATAGTTGTCTGGCTCCTTTCCATAAGGTATCAATACGAATGTTGCCACGGGCTCATGATAAAAGGGGCGCCGATGGTTTCCACCTAATTACCTCAGTTTGCTCCTGACAATTCCATTGGTAACCAAGAAGAGATTGTGGATTCCACAAACCCCGATCATCACACATTGTGCATTCTCAGGGCTGGCTTCGATTTCAGTGGAGATGCATTTCTTCATCCGGGCGAGGTGCCCTCTGTGCAGGTCAGTCCACATCATTGGCGTCCTTCCGATGATCAACTCGACCAAATCTTTGGAACGCCAAACAAGATGTTTCTCAACCCGTATATTGGGTTTAGCAGAGACACACGTCAGCTGACTAACAAAGGCTTAATGGAACAAGAATTCGAAAACCCAGAAAGCTTCACGGGTCATGGTACATTGCAGAATCCGAAATATGTTGCCCCGACCTGGGACGAAGTCTACGGTATGATGATAGAGCTTGCCCGGCAGATCAAAAGCTCTGGCTATTCGCCCCAAGTCATCGTGGGGGTCTCTAGAGGAGGATGGCCTCCCGCTCGGATCATGAGCGATCTTCTGGAGAACCCAAACCTCGCAAACATGAAAGTCGAATTCTACAAGAACATCGGAGTCACAGCCCAAAGGCCCCAGATCACCCAGCCTGTCACCTCTGCAGTAATCGGGAAGCGTGTTCTAGTTGTCGACGATGTCGCCGACTCAGGACAAAGCCTCCGCATAGCACACCGACATCTGCGCCAAAAGGGGGCTCAGGAGATCAGAGTCTGTACTCTCTACCTGAAACCGAAAAGCATCTTCAAACCCAACCACTATGCCAAAACGACTTCAAAATGGATCATCTTTCCCTGGGAGAGACTGGAAGCCATTAACCTCATCAAACGGAACCTCGGGTCAAGAGGGAACAGCATCAACGTGATTCGAGAGTTGAAAGGAAGCGGACTGAGCGCCTCACTCATCCGTTCCCTCTGGGCGCTAGCATATGATAACTGAAAAAATCGGTTTCTATTTCCTCTTCGTTCAAGGATTCAGAGGTGCTCGACTGATCGACTCGGAGAGAGTCTTGCGGGATCTGCGAGGGTCATTTGGAGGAGTTGATCTTCAACTTTTGCGTGGTGATCGAGTGGCGGGGATAGAACATATTATTTTCGCGGCGAGGAACGCAGTTGACTCTTTTAGAGGCAAGGCTCGAAGAGCGAAACATCTCTCGATGGAACTCTTGCTCTTCGCTTCAGGGGAACATCAGATTGTTGAAGCGATCAAGTTGATGGGTGTAGATACTTCGAGCATGGAACTGGTTCTGGTGGGACTGTCCGAAACCGAGCTTGACTCCAACTTGTTGAGTGGCGAAGTTGCAAAGGTTGTGCAAGGAGTGCCAGACGATACCGTGTTGGAAATCGGGACCCTTGCAAAAGCCCGAGCTCTACGGAAAGCTTACAATATTTCTGACGGAGAGCTGAACTCGTCCAGAATGCCTGGGGAAGCTGAGAATAGCGCGCTGAAAAGACTGATAATTGAGCGTTCCGCGCTCTTGGTGCTGGAGAACTAGATCGTCCTCTTTTCCCGTTCAATCCCCAAGATTCCGTTAGGCGGGATAACGGCTATTCCCGCGACCGTGCCAATAATCTCGACTAAGACAACTTTCGCCGGATCCCGTAGGTCAACCTTTCTAGGAATCTTGGCTGCAATTGCGTCAATAACTTCCTTAGACGAGACATTGCTCCGTCGCTTCTCGATGGACACGCGAAACGTTTCACCATCTCGAATCGCCCCTGATTTCTCTGAGACTGCCTTTCCGATTGCCTCAATTTCTGTGGGTACAACTTTCTGAACCGGTTTGACTTTGAGGACGTACCGAAACTCCCATGGTTTCTCTTTCAGGGTTGACCGTAACTTCTGTATTACTCTGAGCGGGTCAAGGGATGTCTTGGCTACAGTTAGGCCGCTGACTGGAGTGTAGCTGGTTTCCGCGGATCGGTCTCCTAGCTCGGCTATTAGATACCACAGTTCCGAGTTTGCCTCCCGCTCGTTGCCTCTGGCGCTAGATACAAGGAGGTTGAAGTCGCTTAGCAAGCTTGAATCATTTTTGAAGTTCGACGCTCGATGCGAGAGCAGTTCTGAGCTCTCCTCGACTAATGGCTCCTTCGCGGAGAACCTGAATGCCTGATTTGACCTTTCTGACAACTGTTGACTCGACGCCTGTCGACATCAAACCTCCATCCAGCACGATGTCGACTTTGCCGTCGAACACCTTTAGCGCATCTTCAGCTTTACTCAGCGACGGATTGCCCGAAATATTTGCGCTGGTCCCCAACAGGGACCCTCCAGACTTCGAGATCAGATCCAACGTATCCTTCCGGCCTGGGATTCTAAGGCCAATCATTCTTTCGGGACCAACTACTCGTGGAGGGAGTGGTGCGCGGGAAGAAACTACGATGGTTAATGGCCCTGGCCAAAATCGCAAGGCAAGCGCCTCGGCATCGCCGTTGATATCGCCTAGTTCTCTTGCCTTACCAAGCGTATTGACGAGGACTGGGAAGTTCCCTTTGTTTCTTTCTTTCGCTGTGGCCACCTTGTCGACCGCTTTCTCATCGAAAGGATCGCACCCAACCCCGTAGACCGTATCCGTCGGATAGACTACGAGGCCACCCTTCTGTATGGCCATCGCAGCTTGCTGAATCGACTCCACGCTAATCTTGAGAAACTGAGTTAGCATTGCGGATTGCTTCCGAGGGACCAAATCGACTCTTATATCTCGTTCACATTCCCGACTCTATGACACGATTTGAAGGGTTCGACAATCATTGTTCACGGCGGAGCCGGGGACTGGCCCGAACCGAAGCAGGCCGCCGGTCTATCGGGCGTTAGGCAAGCCGCGACGAGAGGGTTCAGACTACTCCAACAAGGAAGAACTGCTATGCTAGCTGTCGAAGCCGCGGTCATGGAAATGGAGGATAATCCAGTCTTTAACGCGGGCAGAGGGTCTACCCTGAATCTTGTGGGGAACGTTGAGGCTGATGCGGGAATCATGGATGGAAAGACCCGATGTGGCGCAGGGGTGGCTCTCCTTCAGCGCGTAAAGAACCCGATACGTCTCGCGAGAGTCGTGATGGAGAAGACTGATCATGCTCTGCTCGCCGGTAACAGCGCCGAGAAGCTTGGAGAAGCGTTTGGCTTGCCCAAGGCGAACTTGAAACTTCCCGAGCGAGTCCAGCAATGGAAACAGGCGAGGCGACAGCTGGAGAAGGCGGATCATGGCGACTTTTCGAGAAACCTGAAACTAATACGGATCAAAGGCCAGAGCCTACTTGGAGATACAGTGGGAGCGCTCGCAATAGATCGAAACGGAGACTTAGCTGCCGCGGATTCCACGGGCGGTGTCTCGTTGAAATTGCCGGGACGAATTGGCGATAGCCCGATCCTGGGCGCTGGACTTTACGCTGACAATAAGTTGGGGGCGGCTACGGCTACGGGCGTCGGAGAAATAGCCATGAGACTGGTCGTTTCCAAGTCAGCTTGCGATGCAATGCAGGCCTTGACTGCACAACAAGCAGCGTCCCAAACCGTCAGGAAAGTGACGAGACTAGCTGGTAGAGGATTAGGAATTGTGACTCTCGACCGCAAAGGGCGATTCGGAGTCGCTCACAATACTCCACATCTGTGTTGGGCTGGTTTCACCAGAAGCAGGGGACTCATCTCGCAAATGCGTCAGTAACTTGCCAGAAAGATTCTGAACCATTTCCTATGCTTCATGTTTTTTCGCGTGTTTCTCGGAAGCCTTTTAAGAGGGTACAATTCGCGCTAACCTCTAGTTTTCGGAGACGATCGAGTGCTACCCTATACCAAGGGGGAGGAATGGGGCGAAGACGAGGACTGGGGCGGCGAAGATGAATGGGGCGAAGACGATGATTGGAGCGGCGGAGACAACGGATCCGAGGA
>VBBT01000147.1 GCA_005881695.1 Candidatus Bathyarchaeota archaeon
GCTACTAGCGAATGACTTGCGATCTCTACTGACTGAGACGGCAAAGAAACAGGTGAGAGATGTGATGGAAGGAACTCCGATCGACATTGGCGAGATGCTTAACACCACGGAGGAGGCACTTGCGAAATATGATTGAGGAAGCTGCGATGATCGCCGAGTCAAAACAGGCTGAGAAGGGGCTCATGAAAGCGATTGTCCGCGAACGATTCGGGTCGCCCGACGTTCTCGAGTTGAAGGAGATAGAGAAACCTGTCCCTAACGATGTTCGTGGAGTACTGGTAAAGATCTATGCATCGTCCGTAAACCCAGCAGACCGCTATGACGTGAATGGGATGTCGCTCTTCTTACGACTCCTCCTGCCCCTGTTTCGAATGGGAGTGGGAGTTCGCCGGCCGAAGGAACGACAGGTTGGGACGGACATCGCTGGCAGAGTCGAAGCAGTTAGCAATAATGTGACGCAGTTCAAACCCGGAGACGAAGTGTATGGTGCCTGCATCGGCGGTTACGCGGAGTATGGAACTGCTAAGGAAAGCAAATTGGCGTTGAAACCAGGAAATCGTTCTTTTGAGGAATCCGCTGCGGTCCCAATCGCAGGGTTCACCGCGTTACAGGCTCTCCGTAACCATGGCCGCATCAAACCCGGACAGAAAGTATTGGTCAATGGTGCGGGTGGCGGGGTTGGAACATTCGCGGTGCAGATTGCCAAGTCTTCTGGAGCTGAAGTCACGGCGGTGACAAACACTGGGAATCTTGACTTGGTCCGGTCCATCGGCGCAGACCATATCATCGACTATACCAAAGAAGATTTCACCAAAAATGGCCAAACGTACGATCTGATTTGCGACATTGCCTCCAATCATTCAATATCTGACTACAAGCGCATAATGAATCCCAACGGGACCGTCGTCGTTGTCGGTTGGAAGGACAAGATCATCATCCGTCTGCTCTATTTTGCAATCCAGAAACCATTTGCGTCAAGGGGAGACAAGAAGTTCGTGTTCTTCATAGCAAAATCAAACCAGGAAGACCTGGTTACATTGAAAGAGCTCATGGAAGCAGGAAAAATCGTGCCTGTGATCGACAGACGCTACCCGTTGAGCGAAACAGCCCAAGCCATCAAGCACCTTGAAAAAGGAAACGTCCGCGGAAAAGTGGTTATCACTATGGATGATAACGGCTCAAACATCGCTTCTAGGAAGGAGTGGTCACGATGATTCTTGTCGTCGGCGGCCTGAACGGTTTCATAGGCTCCAACACAACAGAAGCCTTGGTTGATCTGGGCCAGGATTGTGTGGTCACTAGGCATGAGAACGCAGAGGTTCCTCGTTTCCTTCAGAAGCACATTGATCATCGCCGTGTGATCGTCGAACCTGCCGACTCGACGTCAGTTGCGGACTTGCGAAAGATCGGCGAGAAACACAAGATTGACGGAATCGCCAACGTCGCTGGAGGCTTCGCTTCAGGCGAGGGCCCGATACGTGGTCTCAAGGGGTACTTCGACATGCTCAGCGCCACCTTCCAAGCAGCACAGGAGTGGAAAGTCAAGCGGGTGACATTTTCCAGTACAGGTGGAATGTACCTCGGGCTTCAAGGAACAGTAAACGAGGAGGCTCCCATTTCCCTCCCAAGCATGTTTCCAATTCTAGCATACCAGAAGATTGTCGAGGTGGCCGCGGACCAGTTCGCAAAGAAGACCGGTATCAGCACCATCTGCGTTCGTCTAATGGGAATGTATGGCCCATTCGACGGTAATCAACTCGGCCTCGAAGCACGACTCGTCCATGCAGCCGTAAGCGGGAAACCGGTGAACCTTGAGAACGTGTTTTTCGGGAACGCTGAAGATAGGGGAGATCTGTGCTACATCAAGGACTTGGCCCGTGCCATCGCACTAGTTCATACCGCCGAGAAGCTCCAGTATGACGTTTACAACATAGGCTCAGGCAAGCTCACTCCGAATAAGGAAGTGGTGGAAGCGGTCAAGAGAGTGGTCCCGAATTTCAAAGTAGAGCTTCCCCCAGGACACTTTCCATTTCCACCAATGCCCCTCATGGAGACCAAGCGGTTGCAACAAGACACCGGTTTCACGCCCAAGTTCGATACTGGGTCGGCCATTCGACACTATGTTGACTGGCTCAAGGCTGGAAACCCCAAGTAGCATGTTCATCTCAACGGGACGGTCGATATGCTACTCGTTCTGGCCCGTTCTTGTTTCATGTCTGGAATTAGCGTTTAGCGGATGGAATCTCTGGTCAGTGAGTCTGCGAAGAGCTGGACCCTTCCACAGCTCTGACAGACGAACGCGTCAAGATGGAGGAGACCTTCTCCGAGCTCTGCCCAGTTCCCGAAGAGGAGATGTGCAGCACCGCCGGATCCTCCGGTCCGGAATGGAATGTCGCCCATGTCAGCCATGGCCGTGTTGCAGCTTGGACAATTTATGGCAAGACTTGTTTGAGTAGTCGACTCTGACAAGATTCTCGTCGTGGAGGAACGGCTGACCGAGGCTTAAGCTTTCGTCAGTGAAAACCCAATACCTCTCGTTTGAGAAACGCCAGCCTTCCCAAGGGGGGAATCCCAAGTAGCCGCCAGAGTCATCGCTTCTTCAGCCAGTCTTCGTACTCACGTCAGCTTTCCGAGGAGAATCTCCCAGGGATAGATTTCGATAGTGCGAAGAACTCCGTCGCGCATCCAAGGGTCTTCGGCGAGTCTCTTTCGGAGAATCTCCTCATTGGGCGCGTCAAGGATGAGCATGGCCCTATGTTTACGATAATTTCCCAGAGGACCACCCAAGATCACGAAGCGCTCGTCGGCGAGAGCGTCCACGAACACGGCATGCTCCGGCCATCCTTTCTGATCCCGCATAGACCGCTTTTCATCCCAACCGGGTCCCGCCTCCTCGATCACTACGAAGTAGGGCGTCTTTCCTAGCCCTTCCACGGAGGGAGTTCCAACGCGCGCTCAAAGGCGGCGCGGTTGTGCACTGGCTCGCGATCGGCATGTGAAATGATGACTT
>VBBT01000148.1 GCA_005881695.1 Candidatus Bathyarchaeota archaeon
GAGAGTGCCATCCGGGTTGACCGCAACTATGCGGAAGCCCACATCCGACACGTAAATGGTGCCGTCAGGCCCGATTGTTGGAGAAGTGAGAGTATCGACTCCTTCTCCCGAGTTTATTATGGTTAGGTTCCATTTCAGGGTCCCATCTGGATTAATCGCGTAGAGGACTCCTTCAGGGCCGCCCGACGGATCAGGGTAGGGACATCTTAGACAGCTTCCAACGTAGATTGTTCCATCTGAACCGACAGCCGGAGTGGTCCTGATCGGGCTGGGAGTTGAGAACTTCCAGAGCAATACTCCTTCTAAGTTAAGAGCATATAGGTTGCCGTCGTTGCTGCCGAAGTAGATTCTACCGTACGCGACTGCAGGCGATGAAGTGATGCCTCCCCCTGTTTGGAACTTCCATCTCAGCGCCGGCGTGGGGGGCCCCCTGAACGGAGAGAGGCCCGTGTGCTGAGGATTCTGATGGAAACCAGGCCAGGGAGCGTCTACTCCCGAAGTCGGACAGAATTCATTGTTGTTGGAGTTGAACGTGTTGTTGTAGAAAGCATTGTCCTGGAATACAGTCTCTGGACCCGCCACTCCGCATTGGTTATTTGTGATCGAGTTGCTAGTGATACTATTTCCGGCAGCATTCGAGCCAAATAAAATTCCGTTCTCATCGTAAGAGACAGTGTTGGAAGTGATTCCAATATTGGTCGACTCTCCTATCGAGATGCCGCTCCCATATGGAATGTTTGACGCTTTGTTGTTCGAGACGAGGACGGTGCTACAGTCCGAGACAGCGATTCCATCATCGAAAGCGGTCGCGGTGTTATTGTCTATGGTCAAGTTTCCACAGCTCAGGACAGCGATCGGCACGCGTGCGCTAATGCTGTTCTGGCTGATGAGCAGACCTGAGATGTTGTCGAGTGTGATTCCGTCCTCCGCACCGCCAGTGTTTCCGACTATGCTCGCATTGCTCATGTATGATCCTTTGATCGTCCATGAGCCGCCTTGTAGGCTATTGTTGCTCACGTCGAAGCTGTCGGAGTTGTAGAGAGAGATCGGTAGATTCTCATATTGAATCTCGTTTCGCGTAATCTGGAAATTATTCGAGTTGTCTACCTTGACCCCGTCCTCGCGCACGGTAATCTGCGAGTCTTGAACTATTCCATTCTTTATGTTGGACAATACGATCCCGTCAGCACAGGGTGCGGCAGTCGGAGCACAGCTAACGGAGACAGAGGAGATCGTAAAATATGAAGTAGTATTCGCGATCATGATACCATAGTCCCCGGCCAGAATGTCCCAACCGCTTATCGTGTAAGGATCACCACTCGTCCCGCTTCCACCAGTTACCCCGTTGCCTAAATTGAAGCCGTTGTCATTGTTAATCAGTATAGGTGAGTGGGGCAGCCGAAGGCTGGTTGAGTCGGCACGTGCTGACCTAGGCAATGAAAACGACACCGATGCCAAAAACATCAAGGCGAGGACGACAATCGGCCTCGCGAGTCTCGCCTGGTTAAAACGCATGCGTATAGCTGTGACAGTCTATTGATATCAACACTGAGTACACAATTGCCATCATTCCTAACACATCTCGAGATGCCTATACAGAATTTGACAGATTGAACTGAGCGAGAAGTGCAATGGAACGCTCGGAAACAAGGAAAGCAAGTTGAGCTGGTGTGGGTGTCGATTATGCCTTTTTGCTTGAGAATCCTAATTCCGCGGGTGCATAACACTCGTCATGAAGTCTCACGTGTGCTAAAACATACGTGTAAGAAGCTCTCGCAGTCGAACTTGTTTCTCCGAAATCAACTTGGCGACGCTATCGACTGAGATCATGCCGAGCACAAGTTCGCCCTTGCCACCAAATTGCCAAGAAAGCGCTCTCGTCATCTTTGTGGTTCAGCTTGAAGCCCAATTTGTCGCGGTAGAACGACATGCATTTCTCAAGGTCGCGTACGGGAAGAGTTACCGCGTTAACGTGATCAATCATAACTCCGAAGGAACCGATTCCTCTTGCAAAAGACTGGCTTCGATTTCAAGCGTGGAATCACTGCTTAAGCCATTGACTGCTACAGATGGACCCACAGGGAGATGAGGGGCAAAACGTACTCCCAGGCCAAGTACAGTATCGCCAAGACCCCTGTCGCCATAATGAAGCGCCTACCCCATCTGCCCCGGTGTGGTGTGGGCTGAATCGCTGGTTCTTCTTCGACCGCTGATTTCTTGTCAGGCTCGCTCAGCTCTGATTTCTTGATGGGCTCAACTAGCTCGACAGTGGTTTCCTCCGCGGTTTCGCTAGATCCTACGTTTCGCATTATCCATTTCTTGGAGATTGGTGGTCGCGGTACACGGAAGACCCCGGATCCCGTTTTTGCCACGTATCCGGTCCATGCAAGTTCCTTCCTATCTCGTAAGGCATCAACCTCATGCTGGCGCATCGCGTAGTAGACGACTGGGCCAAGCATTTTTTCGACTTTGTTCGCGTCAAACGTCCCCGGCGTTCCCGTACTTCTGACCAGTAGCAGGTCCGCATCAGCCCGTAGATCAATATCTCCTCCATAGAACCGGTGGAGGGCGGCGACCATGATCACGAGTCCTTGGCGCATTCCGCGCTTGAAGAG
>VBBT01000149.1 GCA_005881695.1 Candidatus Bathyarchaeota archaeon
GCTAGGGCTCCGAAACCGGAGGCAAACTTGGCCTAGGTGGGTTATGCGGCTCTAATTCCTTGTTATCGGCTCATTTCCGACGATTTGCTCTTTTCCAATGTGCAAATCTACACATAAGAGGTCGGGCTGTGGTACGTTCGCGATCCTATCTGTTCTCGCGAGATTTGTCTTTCTATTTTGCAATTTGAGCTTGAGAGAATCTTGGTCTGGCAATTGTTTTGGGCCAACTCTTTTAGGCACCAGAGCCCATGATGCTGAAAACCGGGGCTAAGCTGAACGATTGCGGGAACTGATCAGGATCAACCAACCGTTTCTTGGAAAAGAAGAGATCGATGCAGCTGTCGAAGTCTTACGCAGTGGAATCCTGACCGATAAGAGCGGGATGGGGCCTCGGGTTCTCGAGTTTGAAAGGAGCTTCGCCAAGTTTGTCGGCGCAAAGCATGCCGTAGCAGTGGTGAACGGAACAGCGGCGTTACACGCCTCGTTACTTGCTGCAGATGTTGGTCCCGGTGACGAGGTAATTCTTCCCTCGTTCACGTTCGTCGGCGCCGCCAACGCTGTCGTACTCACCGGTGCAACGCCCGTTTTCGCTGATATCGATAAAGACACGTATTGTCTCAGGGTTGAAAGTATCGAGGAGTGTGTATCACGAAAGACGAAGGCAATAATTCCCACGGACCTCTACGGCCTCCCCTCCGACATTTCCGGCGTAGCGAACTTGGCCCGTGGAAAAGATATTGTTGTAATTGAGGATGCAGCCCAGGCTCACGGCGCCCAGCTCGACGGGAAGAAAATCGGCTCGATCGCCGACATGACCTGTTTCAGTTTCTACGCTGGCAAGAATATTACAACCGGCGAAGGAGGGATGGTTACCACGAACGATGATGGGTATGCCCAGGCTCTGAGAATGATTCGTTCCCACGGGGAACAACGTCCCTACTGGACCGTCAGACCGGGTCACAATTATCATATGACTGAGATTGCCGCGGCAATCGGTTATGCGCAACTGAAGAAGCTACCCTCTTTCCTAGAAAAGAGAAGGAAGAACGCCGAGCTGACCACCGAGAAGCTGAACATGACCGGCAAACTATTCTTGCCCAAGGAACCCGATGGTCGGAAACACAGCTGGTACCTGTATACTGTTCGGTTGAGAGGTGTGAACGCCGCGAAACGAAACAAGATTGTGGATAAGCTGTGGAACAAGAACATCGAAGCTGGGGTCTACTATTCATCCCCCGTACACTCCACGCCGTTGTATCGGGACTCGAACATTGCTCGGAGGGGGCGATTGCCTGAGACCGAGAAGGCGTCGAGGCAGGTCTTCTCACTCCCTGTTCATCCTAGGCTCGGGGAGACTGAGATAGAGTACGTGGCTGAGACTCTGCGGAAGACGATTGCCTAGCTGGATGGTAAGTTCTAGATTATACCCTTGGTGTGGAGGACGTCCTTGATTCCTGGTTTGGTCTGCTCCGTCAGCTCGTAGCCTACTCTAACGGTAGGCTTCGGGAACTTGATTATTCGCCTGATGTCAGCCGGGGTAGCTATCATGATAGTGTCGCAATCGACTTTGGCTATGGTCGCTTCCATGTCACGTATCTGCTGGTTACCATACCCGACCGTAGGGAGAACCTCGGTGACATGAGTGTACTTCTTGAAGATGTCTTTCACGATTCCTACGGCGTACTTGCGGGGGTCTACGATTTCTTTGGCGTTGAAGGACTTCGCGGCAACGTATCCGACTCCATAGGCCATGTCGCCGTGGGTGACGGTTGGACCGTCTTCTATGATCAGAACTCGCTTTCCTCTGACTAGCTCAGGCTTGTCTACCGAAGCTTCTGACGCTGCCTTGATCACTATGGCGGTGGGGTTCAGTGTTTTCAGATTCAATTCTACCAGTTGTATGTTTTTCGGTTCTGCGACATTGACCTTGTTGATAATTCCGACATCGGCGAGTCGGACGTTGACTTCGCTTGGATAATGTGTGAGCTCGTCTCCAGGGCGCAATGGATCTAGGACTGCGAAGTGGACGTTGGGCTGGATGAAGGGTATGTCGTTGTTTCCTCCGTCCCAGAGGATGATGTCTGCTTCCTTCTCGGCAGATCGTAGAATCTGTTCATAATCTATGCCCGCGTAGACTACGAATCCGTGTTCAATGTGCGGTTCGTACTCCTCTCTCTCTTCGATCGAGCAATCCGCTTTGTCCAGGTCCTCGAAAGAAGCGAACCTCTGAACCCC
>VBBT01000150.1 GCA_005881695.1 Candidatus Bathyarchaeota archaeon
CGATGTGCATCACATCTGCGTAGGACAGGTCGCTATAGGACAGTATCGTTAGGTCAGCTTTCAGTTCTTTGATAAGACGAGGAAGCTCTTTCTCCGCGAATATGGGTATTCCATTCGGGTATCTAGGTCCAGCAAGCTCGGGTGGGTAGGTTCTTCCTTCTATTCCCGGGATCTGGGCCGCTGTGAACGCGACTACTTCATGGTCGGGCGAGTTCCGGAAGACCATGTTGAAGTTGTGGAAATCCCGGCCCGCTGCCCCGATTATGATCACTCGCTTCAATTGAACTCGCTTTGTCCGCGGTCCGCCGTGAGCGAGCTATATAACTTGGTTCACAGGAGAGCTGAGAGTCTTGTCACAAGGACCCGCATCAGAGGTTTCCCGGCCCAAAGTCGCTTTTTCGATCGAAGGACTCGGGGAGGCTCAAGGAGAGTTTTTCAGGTTTGCCGCCCCTCGAACATCCGACGCCCTGCTACGCAATCTTCCCGTCAACGGTCGGGCGGTAAG
>VBBT01000115.1 GCA_005881695.1 Candidatus Bathyarchaeota archaeon
AGAATGAGATGTGGCCTCCGGTCGCCAGTGCTGGTATCTGAGCGGTGGCAGTGGTGGTTGTGGCATTGTACGAGGCGAGGAGAGTCGTGTTAACCATTTTCCAGTTGTCAGTTGTGTAAATGATGGTCACGTTTTGTACACTTGAGTGCTGGTCAGTAACGTTCACCGAGACTGTTGCCGGGGCATTGAAAGTTGGCGAGGATGGTTGGATAACAGGCGTTCCAATTGTTGGAGGAGTATTCGGGGGTGCATGTGCTAGGAGCGGGACACTCAGAGTCACTAAGGTCGCCATTATCAAGCACAGAGAGAACGCGATTTTCTTCATGATTCGTCCTGCATGGTATGCGCAGAAGGGGAACTTACCGCTAGTGTAACTTGCTCCTTTGCTTCAAAAGTTCTCGCGAAGTCCTCAGGTTACAGGAGTTCGCGACCAGCAACGTGTTGCTTAGTCACAAATTTACGTTCTTACGATCTCAGGATTCGAGACGTGAGAAGGAAAGGGCCTGCTTTCATAATTCTCTCGCTTTTCAGCAAATCTTTCTCTGCCGTTTCCGTGTCGTCGCTCCACCGGAACCATTTTCGTATCTGGTCCTCGCGAGCGAGAACGCACGCCTCGATAGTCTTCTCGAGGAGCTTCGCTAGCGCCTCGTTGTACGAGAGGCCGGAACGACCCATTCCCTCACCGACTCTCGTGTTCCATGTCTGCCAGACGTTAGCGTGGAGATGTCTCTCTGGAAGAGGATCTTCAACGCCAACTATCATCGCGTAGCTTTCTAGGTTGCTTAGCGAGCGGTGAAACTTGGAATTGTTCTCTTTCGCTTCAAGCCTCAACTTCTTTCTCAATCGGTCCGTCCGGATTGAACCCTCATCCTCGATGGTTTCCAACAACTTCTGTTCCATATCCGAGAAGGTCTTCCGTCTTACCGCGGGGTCATGATGATGCTTTACTATGCTATCCAGTTCCGGCCAGAGTTCATCAGACACGAAGGTTTTGGTTCGCCTGAATATTCGAGTAGCAAGAATATCTCGTCTTCCCTCGATGTCCCGGGAAACGCGTGCGAGTGATTGGCCGGATATCTTGATCGACCACCAATCATTCCAGCCGGTGAAGCCTTTCGCCGACGGTTTCCAGGGTCTGCCTAGTACCGCGCTGATGAAACTTGGAAGCTCGTTTCCTCCTAGCGCCGAAACGAGACCCCTATCATGGATGAACTTATAGATCTCTTCTTTGGTTTTCAGTTGGAGAGACGGCCTTAGCCGGTGTTCTCGCTCCCGGATTTCTTCAGCTTTCTCGATCAGATGTTTGGCGTTCGACCCAGAAACACCATTCTAAGATGAATTTCTTCGAGCCTACTATTTCTTGGGTCCTTTGAGCCAGCTTCTGACGCCTAGTTCCTTCTCTTTTGAAGACAGTTCGGGCCCTGTCTCCTTCACGCCCAGAAAGCGTCGAGTCTGGACTAGAAAGTCCCTCCATGCTGGCTCGTCCTCCAACAGAATGTGGTTCCTACTCTCAAGTGGAATGAAGTGGGCTCCGGAGATCAGTGATGCCAGATCTCTTCCGTCCTCGAACCGGTTCACTAGATCGCCTCGGGTGTGGATGACGAGTGTTGGGGCTGATACCTTGGCGAGTTTGTCGAGGACGTCGATTTGAGCGAACTCCATCAGGTAGCGCACCGCGTTTTCTGGTGATGTGGATTTTCGCTGCAACTCGTTAAACCAGCTGGCCTGCTCCGCTGTTCCGCCAGGGACGAATAGAGACGTGAAGAGCTGACGGTAGGCAGGGTTGTCCTTTCCCCATCCCGCCTTGGTCAGCGTCAGCATGGCTTTTCCTTCTTCAAGCTCCTCCGGCGAGGTGTGGATTTTGGACCAGCCTAACGCGCTTGCCCCATACAGAATTAGATGGCTCACCCTATCGGGATGGCGTGCGGCGTAGGCGATGCTGACCGCGCCTCCCTGAGAAATTCCGAGCAGTGCAAACTTTTCAAGACCAGCCGAATCCACGACTGTTTCTAGGTCGTGCACCCAGTCCTGGAACGTAGAACTGCTAACATCTCGGTCGGATAGGCCGCATCCCCGATCATCATAACGGATGTACTGGTGATATCTGGACAGCTCCATGGTCCAGTGACGAAATATGGGGCTTTCTAGATCGAACTGCAAGTGCCCGAGCCAGTTCGCAGCCTTAACCAAGGGTGGCCCATGGCCCAGTATGGAATAGGCAAGCTTGATACCGTCCTTTGTAGTGCAGAATCTGATCTTCTGTTCCAGAAGAACTATCTCACTTTGCTATCCTTCACATGAACGGTTTAAGATTGCCGGGACAAATGTGCCAGCTATTTCTTGACAGAGTGGAGTTCAAGACTCATGTCAATTGCCTTGGCGGAGTTTGTTATCGATCCGACGGAGATCACGTCCACGCCAGTCTTGACGTAGCTCGCAAGATTCTCTCTCGTTATGCCACCCGACACTTCGACCAGAATATGGTTTCGAAGTTTTTGGGTTTCTAGAAAGTCTACTGACTTCTTCACCGCATGTGGTGTCATGTTGTCCAGCAGGACGATGTCAGCTCCAGCCAAACCTGCCTCCACAGCCTGGTCCGGGCTAGTTGCCTCAACCTCGATCTTCTTGGTGAAGCTCACCTTGTCCTTCGCTTTTCGGACAGACCGAGTTATCGAACCGGCCAGTTCCAGATGATTGTCCTTGATCAAGACCGCATCGTCAAGCCTGAGACGATGGGTGTCGCCGCCTCCTAGCTCGACCGCTTTTTTCTCGAAGTACCTGAGACCTGGAAGGGTCTTTCGAGTGCAAGCTATTCGGGCCGATCCCCCGTTCGCCTTGACGATATTAACAAGCTCCGAGGTGGCTGTTGCGACTCCTGACATGTGACATAGCAGGTTTAGCAAGGTCCGCTCTACCCTGAGCAAGTCAATTCCGCGACCACTAATTTCCAGAATAACTGTCTCAGCGGGAACTTTCTGGCCGTCGCGTGCCTTTGGTTTACCCTCGCAGCCTACAAGCTTCAGTAGGATGATGGATTCAGCTAGTCCAGCGACTATTGCTCGTTCCTTGCAGATAACGTGTCCGACGGATCTTGTCCTCGGGTCGACAAGAGAGTCTGTGGTGATGTCCCCGTTGCCTACATCCTCGTCTAGAAACTGTTCGAGCTTGCGTTCAACTATCATGTTAGACAGGTCTCACGTTGAGGGGCCAAGTTTCCGGGAACTTAAGCATACACGACCCTATGACAGAGCTGGTTGGGTCTAGGGTGAAAACAGAGCAGAGAAGAAGCCTACTATGATATCTCGTATCGAGATCAAAAGAGTATGCCTCACAACTTTCTGTTTCTCCGAATACTTAGACAGTCTAGCGATTCTGAAATAGATGGGTGGGTGCGGGTCGAACCGAAACCAGTCGAACAGCTTTGTTCCAAGGTTGTACTTTTCGCGATAGAGTTGCCTGAATCCTATCTTTGTCAAGGCAGAGGCCAGTGCTGCTGGATTTCCGAGCATCACGGCAGATTCAGTGTCGGCACGAGTCTCGAGAAGCTTTCCGATGAGGTAGATCCCGCCAAACGCTAGAACGAAATAGAAAAGGCCCAGGTAGAGCAACAGGGGAAACCAGAGATAGAACCTTCCCAGGAATTCGAACGAGGTTGCAGCGAACAGAATCACGGGATCATGACCCTTCACGTGTCCCAGCTCGTGACCGATCACCGCCTCTAGTTCCTCATCGTTCAGGTCTTCTAGCGAACCAGCCGTGATCATTACCGTGGAGCGGCTTGACGAGATTCCAGTTGCGGAAGCATTGGACACGATCGTGTTCGCAACGGTGATCTTTGGAGTTTGCCGGCTGAACTTTTCTGAGACTTCCTGAACGATCCGGTATACGTTTCTCGTCTTTACAGTGATCTCTTTTCCGGACGCTATGATGCCATGCCTGAGTAGTGCGCCAATGACTGTTCCTTTGAGTTCCTCGTTGGCCGCGGCAGTGGACGCAACGGTGGCATTTCTTGCTATTTCGTCTCGAATTTGTGAGAGTATCTTCTTGCCGTGCTGTGAGACTGCCTTGAGGGTTTCCGGGTTGGAGCGGACACTTGCGATCGTTACAAGGGGCCTTTCAGCATTTGGGCGGACACTGCCCAGTCTGTAGACAATCTTGTCGGAGAATATTAGGGCGGCGAGTTGGACACTGATCAATAGGAAGACGGTGTAGACTCCGATAATGAAGTAGAGGGCGAAGCTTAGGAGAGTGAACGAGAGGAACAGGCTCGTGGTGTTTCCTGCGAAAATTCTCTTCACGGCGTTGCTCATGGGGCTCCGCTGGTTAGGCGCCTCGGAGTGCTCTTCGGTCGCGCCAATGACAAAGTAGAGACTGGTCGTCTTTACGTTCTGGAAATAGGAAAGGACGACTGCTTCGATCTCGTCAACAGTTCTCGCGACAACGCTCTCCAGAGACTTATCGTTCGGGTCTAATCTAGGAAAGTCGAGCTCGATGGCAGCTTTGGCGATCCTGAGGGCTATTGGTAGAGGTCTCGCTTGTTCTGTTCCGACGGGCTTGAGTCTCCAGAATAGTTCGAAGCCGTCCCCGCTCTCGGTTTTGCGATAGGAAAGGGCTTCGATGAATCTCATCTTCGGAGGGAGGTAGTATCGGTCGATGAATTCTACAAGTCCCGTTATCGCTGGTTCTGGAATATTCCGTTCGATAACCATTCGTCTGGCTGTCTCGGTTGTAGATGTCGTTTCCATGTGTGCTACGCTTCGGCCTCTATCTCCCCGCGATGGACCTCGTGGCCACAAGAGCCTAGGAATATGTCCAGCCCATCCGGTACTGCGTCGCTTCTGTAAGGACTAACGTGCACAAACACTCCTTCGCGGTGATCGATAGGACATTCTGCTTTGATGAGATTCTTCGCTTTGGTTCTGGGACGCTGCCTGGAAACCGGGTCCAGTCTCGCGGACAGTTTCTCTATCTTTAGCCCTAAGAGTCCCGCGTATAGGCCTCCGATGCAGAAAATTCCACTTCCTGCCAAGAGTCCTATTACGCCGGTCTGACCCAGAGCGTCGCTGGATGTCATGACGAAGTAGAAGGCCACGACCGGAGTGATAACGGCTACTCCGATGATGATCCTACCCATGATGGAGAGAAAGCCCATGTTTTTTCAACTCCCAGCGAGATATATTCAGATAGAAATGTCTTGGTCCTACCGCTTCTTCTTAGAGTCTCTCTCGCTCACAACCATCTCCACATGCTCAATGATCGTCTTGAGGGCTGTCCCAGGCCCGAAATTGCCCGTGATACCTTGCTTCTCCAACAGCGGCTTATCCTCATCCGGAATAATTCCTCCACCCACCAACAGAATATCGTCTCCACCCTTCTCCCGGATGAGCTTAGCGACCTTAGGGAAGGCAGTCATGTGGGCGCCGTTGAGGAGACTCATAGCTACAACGTCCACATCTTCATCGATCGCCATCTGGGCAACCTGTTCGGGAGTGGCTAGGAAGCCGGTGTAGATTACTTCCATGCCTGCGTCCCGGAAGGCCCGGGTTAGAATCAAAGCCCCTCTGTCATGACCATCTAGTCCAGGCTTTGCTACAAGGATGCGAATCCTCTTGGTAGGTTTCGAGGTCGGCTTTTTCTGCGAGGGCATCGGAGCGTTCTGATCTTGCGAAGAGCCCTTTCGCTAATAAGGACTATCGGATTTGTTCAGTTGTAGAGTTCGTCGTATCGCTTGTATTTCCAGTAAGCCATGGAGGCAAGCCATGATACTACGAAGATGCCGATTATCCCGTAACCCAAAGTCTCGAAATCCAGCGTACTCAGCGATTTCCAGAACGGACCGCTCAGCTTCAGTTCGTTAGAGAGAACTTGGAGGAGTTCGACTCCGCCAATCGCAAAGGCAACTGCGACCGATATGATCGTCACGGTAAGGTTGTAGTATATTTTCCGAATAGGCCTGAGAAACGCCCAGCCGTACGCGGTCAGCATCGTAATCCCATCAGTCATATCGACCAAGACCATCCCACAAGTGAACATGAAAGGAAGTACAAGGATCATCCAGAGAGGAACAGCGGATGATACTCCGACCCCCACGGTGATAGCTATCAGGGCGATCTCGCTGGCCGTGTCGAAGCCGAGTCCGAACAAGACCCCGATGGGATAGATCTGCCAGGGTTCCCTGACGATCTTGAAGAGTCCTTTGAAGTAGCGGTTTAGGAATCCCCTGTTTTCCAGAAGACCATCCAGTTCTGACTCGTTCATTTTTCCCTGTTTTAGGGTCGTGAACACCCTGTAGATCCCTAGGACAATGACGACGTTGATGAGCCCGATAAGAAAGAGGAAGATTCCGGAGACTGTTGTTCCTATTATCGCGCCGCTGCTTCGAAGTGCGGGGATCTGGTCTTTCACCGCGTTGGTGGCGAGGATGAGAGAGACGATCAGACCGACGACGACCGTCGAGTGACCCAGGGAGAACCACATACCGACTGTGAGGGGACGCTTGCCCTCCTGGAGCAGCTTCCGTGTCGTATTGTCAATCGCAACGATGTGGTCGGCATCCACGCCGTGACGTAGTCCGAAGGTGAAGGCGAGGACTCCGAGTCCGGCGAGCAAAGCGGACAATTGGCCTATGATAATAGATGCCGCGAGGCCAGCGAGGGTGGCAACGCCTAAGGCCGAGTATATGATGAAGATTCTCAGTTTCTCTGCTGTTGAGAGCCCTATCTTTGAATGGTCTAACTGGAGTTCAGTCAATTCAGAAGACACGCCTCCAAGGGCCTTTACGGCTCCGAGCCCATATTGACAGGTTGTCTCGACCTGACCCCTCTATATGGTAATATAAAGTCTTAAGTTGGTAATACTTTTAGCGGACACGACCAATCTGAGTAATACTGCGAGGCGAATCACAAATTGGCATTGAATGACGAGGGAGTTACCAGAATAAGCATGTCCCTGCCACCTGAGCTTCTCGAAGCCTTCGACAAGGCCTCCGAACACAGCGGCTACCGGGATCGATCCAAGGCGTTGCAAGCGGCGATGCGATCCTTCATCTCAGATTTTGAAACAGGCCTCAGAGGAGGCCATGTTGTCGGGTCCATTGTCATGGTCTACAACCATGAAACTCATGGTGCGGACGAGGGCATCACAGAAACGTCCCACCACCACAGGCAATCCATCCTCTCATCGCTGCACGCCCACATCGACGCTGCGCATTGCCTGTGCGCCTTGCTGGTCCGCGGCAAAGTTCAAGATATCACGAGACTGGAGGGAGAGCTGAAACGACAGAAGGGAATCATGCAGGTAAAATCATCCTACCTCAAAACAGAATCCGTCTAAGAATCCGAGAAATCGCCATGAAGAGATAACCGATTACGAAAGCGAAACAACATGAAAGGCCGAAAAACGGGTCTCGAAAGAGAGTATTTCTGAGGAGTTAACATGAGAAGAACAGTCGTATCGGAGTTCGTGACTCTGGATGGGGTCGCCGAAGAGCCTGGCAAGTGGTCCTTTCCATTCTGGAATGGAGAAATCGGTAAGTTCAAATTCGATGAGCTTGTTCGAGCGACGCTCTCCTACTAGGACGAGTAACCTACCAAGGTTTCGCATCTGCCTGGCCATCCATGAGTGATGATGCGGGTTATGCTAAGAGAATGAACGGTTTTCCAAAGCATGTTGTTTCGAGAACTCTGGAGAAGCTTGAGTGGAACAATTCACATCTGGTCAGGGGAGACATTGGGAAAGAAGTGTCCAAGCTGAAGCAGCAGCCCGGCCAGGACCTTCTGGTCTTCGGCAGCGGCCAACTCGTAAATGCACTAATGCAACATGACATGATCGATGAATATCGATTTTTTGGTCTACCCGATTATTCTGGGGAGCGGAAAGCGTTTCTTTAGCGAGACAAACAAGGGGACCCTGAAGCTCGTAGAAACAAAGACGTTCAGTTCCGGAGTCGTTCTGCTCCGCTACCAACCTAGTAGAAAATGACCCCCCGGACGAGCAAGACGTCGTAGGGGAAAGATTCGTATATCTCCCTGCGGAATCTTCGTGGAAATCAGCAGTTCACGTGGGGATCTTTGTAGCGGATGTTAGGTACGCTTTCCCACCATTTGTATGGAATCGCGTGGCGAAGAATTCATTTCTAATAGAGTTGATTTTGAAGAGTGGCGAGAATGTTGCTTCGATTTCCTCTTTCCTGATTCTTCTTGGTCCGCCCCAATCGGTGGGCTCTTTCTCGCTAAAGCAGAGCATGAAGTACCTACCTCTAGTAGCTAGGACCCGGGCTATCTCACGCGCGTAAACAGGCCTATCGTTATCAGGGAATGTGTGGAAGAGTCCTGAATCAATAGCGTTGTCGAAAACGTTGTCTTTGAATTCTAGCGAGAGCGCGTTTCCGGCTCGAAAGTCAACTTTCAACCTTCTCTCCGCAGCTTTTGCTCTTGCCGCGGCAATCGCGCGATCTGCCAGATCGACTCCAATAACTGAGAATCCACTCCCCGCAAGATAGAGTGCGTTCTCGCCTGTTCCGCAGCCAACATCGAGAACCCTGCCCCTATTCAACTCCCCAGCTCGCACGAGTTCTACGAAGGCTGGTTGCGGACGGCCTACGTCCCATGGCGGTACGGTCCTGTAAGCGTCCTCCCAAGAACTCAAAGACGATCGGGCTCACTCATCGGTGCCGAATTCAAGAATGTTGTGGAGGTGGGGACTGTGCAGAATACCTTTGCTAGGTCTCACCTGCGAAAAGACTCTTTAGACGAGCATGCAATACCATTCGTGAGCCTGACTTGGAACAGCTTCAGAAAGAAAGCCTGGTTTCACCGACCATCTCTACATGGTTACTGGAGGAGAACGAACCCTCTAGTCAATATTTCACACTTACCGAGTTGATGGGACGGGACGAACAAGATGGTTCCGTCCAGAGAGTCAAGGAGAGAATCGGAAGAGAAGGATGGGCCGCGAGGATTTTCGCGAAACAGAAAGAGAACATGTACTGGGAGAACAAGGAGTCGTGTTATGTTCCAAAATTCACTTCTACAGGGTGGCAGCTAGCGGTCTTGGCGGACCTTGGAGTATCGTCCGAGGATCCTCGATTTGCGAAAGCGGTAGAGCACTTTTTCGAGGTTCACAATGTTGAGAGCGGTGGATTCTCTTTACGTTCCCGGGGTGAGGAACAGTTCCATCCCCATGTTTGTAACACTGGCAACATGGTTCGGGCGCTCGCAAAAGCGGGGTATTCGAAGGATGACAGAGTTAGGAAGGCGATGGGCTGGCTTCTCTCCAAGCAACTATCCGATTCCGCCTGGAACTGTGCTCCATCAGGCAAGCACGGGTCTTTCCTCGCCACTATAGAGCCTATGTGGGCGCTCTCCGAGATCATCAAACACGAGCCGAGGGAAGAGTGGAAAGAGGCCGCCGCTAAATCCTCCGAGTTCGTTCTCAAACACAAGGTCTACAAATCCGATCGAGACGATTCAGTCGTCCTGTTCGACTTTCTGAAGATACACTATCCCACACACTACTGTTACGACTTCCTCCATGGGTTACGTGTCCTATCAGAGCTAGGGGTCCCAAGAGACGAAAGAATGGATGACGCGCTCAGAATGTTGCGCGCCAAGCAGCTGGTGGATGGACGATGGCCACTGGAAGCCGTGTACCGAGGCTGGCGTCACTCCCATCCCATGCATGGAACAGAGACGGTATCTAGACCGGAAGAGCGAGACCTCGTAATAGAAGGATGGGGAACAGATCATACTCTACAACTGGAAGAGGCAGGCAAGCCCAGCAAATGGGTAACGCTCCAGGCGTTGCTGATCCTGAAACGATTGGGATTGCTGTATTCCTGGTCCTGATTTCCAATTCTTCCCTCGGACCCGATCCCTCATGAATAATGTCCAACTGGTTATATCGGGAGGCCTAGTCGCCGAAAAAGTGGTTGGGCAAGCTAGAAGACCTTGTTTGAGATAAAAGCAGCCACCAAAGTGTTCTCGGCCAAACAAGGCCCTGCCATAAGCGCCGTCAGCTTCGACGTTAGGAACGGTGAAATCGTTGGGTTCGTCGGGCTCAACGGAGCGGGCAAGACGACTACGATTAGAATTGCGGTGGGTGTGTCTCTTCCAACATCTGGGACCGTCGTGATTGATGGCCACGATATCACGAGGGAGAAGCCTGAGGCTTCAAAGAGCATTGGCTGGGTTCCTGAACTTCCGAATTTCGAACCCAATGCCAAGGCTTGGTCAATGATGAGATATCTCGCAGGGTTCTACAATATTGATAGAGAGGAGGCTCGTCGGAAGTCGAAGGACCTGCTGGCTTCAGTCGGTCTCTCTGGTTTTGAGAATCGCAAGATCCGCACTTATTCTCAGGGGATGAAGAAAAGGTTCTCGCTTGCGGTCTCGCTTTTGTCCGACCCGCAAAACTTTCTCTTTGATGAGGTGCTTAATGGTCTTGATCCAGAAGGTATCCATTTCTTCCGGGAGTTGATGCGGGGGCAGAAGCGCATGAACAAGGCGATCCTGTTGTCATCCCACATTCTCACAGAGATTGAGAATGTCGCTGATCGTATAGTGTTCATTCACAGGGGACGCGTAATCAAGATCGTGACGCGAGATGAACTTGCAGCATACGAGGGAGAAAAAGGAGTACTCAGGATCATTCTCCAAAACATCACGGATGATGCAGTATCATATCTCAAGAGCCTGGGGGGAACGGCTCTGGTCCAAGGCAATGAGGTAATTCTTTCAGACTTCCGAGGGGACTCGAGTCAGGTCAATAGTGAACTCGTGAAAAAAGGCATCCCAGTGCGGGAGATCAAGTTCGAGAAGACGGGACTAGAACAGTATTTCTTCGATCTTATCGGGAAGGCAGACTCGGCCAAATGATCATTCGCCCGTTCCTATACGATTTCAAGAAGACAATAACGAGCAAGACCGTAATAATACTCGTCGCAATTATTCTCCTAATCAGCCTCACGATAATCCCCTTAACGAGCATAGGGTCGACTAGTCCACCAACTGGACTTGGCCAAGCGCCAATACTCTACTACCATGACGGAGCATCTCCTAACACAGGAAATCACTATCTGACCTACTTTACTAACCAGTACGGAGATGGGATAAATGGAGCAACCGTTACGATTACTTTCCAAGGAGCAAGAAACTACACGCAGACAACGGTCACAAATTCTTCAGGTTTGGCTTTCGTCACCGTGAACGCTCCTAATGCAAGTTACTCTGTAATGTTTAAGGAACAACTGCCCGGAGGGGAATTGTCCACAAGTCTTCCCGACCCAGCAAGCATCCACAGTCCATCTGGAGTGATTACCAGAATCGGAGGAGGATTTGGAGGAGGAGGATTTGGTGATGCATCCATTCAAGCGGTGGTTGACAAGCATAACTCGTCAAAAAGGGACATTCAAGTCTTCTACGCCGCAGCCTTCGGCGTAGTTCCCTCCACCTACACCCTGTACTACAAAGTGGTATCATCCTTCGGCGGATACTCCTGCAAGGGCACGGGCGGCTGTCCTTTCAACTATACTGATATGACCAGCCTTGGCAACCTGAACAGTTATCTCGACACCTTCGACCCGACTATTCCCACTGGTCTAAACCAGACGGCTCAGGTCTATTTTGAACTGTTCTCCCAGACCAAGACCGAGGTGGGCTCTGCCAGTTTCTCGGCCTTCGAGCTGAGACAGCCACGTCAGCCGATAATGTCCACAGGTATCGCCTCATTCTTCTTTTCGGGAGTCTTCGGCTTCTTCATCCCTTTGATGGCGATAATCGGGTCTTATTCCTCCTATGGAAAAGACCGGCTAACGGGCGTGTTGGAGTCGGTACTGGCGAGACCTGTGACCAAACGCGGCCTAGCCATGTCACGATTCCTTTCCACTGTGCTATCGTTCACTATCGCTTCTGCAGCCGCAGTGGGTGTTGTGGATCTCCTTCTGAACAGTGTGGGAGGGTCATTTCTCGATCAATCCTATGCGTTGGCAATCATCGCTGGTCTGGCGGTGGAAGTAGCCGCTTTTACCGGATTGATTTTCCTGCTGTCTCACTTACTCAAGTCAACAGGAGCTCTTCTAGGAATAAGCATCGTGCTCTTCCTAGTCTTGGACTTCTTCTGGTCTTTGATAATTCTCCTGTTGACATTTCTACTCGGAGGTACTTCTGGTTCAGCGGTAGCGCTTCAAGCTACGTTTCTCTCCTACTATGCTAACCCGGCGCAGTTTCTTTCGCTCATCAATGTGTATGTCCTCCAGTCTTCCTCGGGAGTCCTACTCCAATCATCGAGTTATGGGGTGACACTGCCGGCTGTAATCTTGGATGGTATCCTGTGGGCAGTTCTACCGTTCATAGCGTTTCTATATTTGGCAGTCAAGCGCGACTAGGCATCATAACGTTAGGATCGGGGTTGACTAGCAGGCAGGTCCAGAGGGAGAGATAACACATTAGATGAGCGCTTCCAAGGACGAGCTTCCGGTAGTCACTGGGGTCCGGGACTCGCCCCCAATAGAATTTCGTACTAGGAATAGAAAAGACGAGATCCGTCTCGTTGTGATGGGTGTTGCCGCTCTCGTCAGCTATCTAGGACTCCCGCATGGTATTACTCCAATCGATATTCTCGCGGTCGGAGCCAGTCTCATCGGAGGGTATCCTGTCTTCATGGAAACCTCCCGCGCTCTCCGCCACCGTTTCATAAACATGGAAGTCTCCATGACCGTCGCGATTGTCGCCTCACTGCTGGTAGCCCAGTTCACAGCCGCCGTCGTAGTGACCTTCTTCGTTCTTCTCTCAGAATTCATAGAATCCTACGCCGTCGACAAAGGAAGAGCAACCATCCTCAAGCTGGAAAAGTCCATTCCGAGAAGGGCCCTGGTAAGACGAAACGGAGCAGAAGTCGAGATCGACGTAGAGGAAATTCAACCAAGCGAGGTCGTGATTGTCCGAGACGGAGAACGGATCCCAGTCGACGGAGTCATAGTCAGAGGCTCAGGATTCGTCAACCAATCAGCCATAACCGGAGAAGCTCTTGCCGTTGAGAAGACGAATGGCAGCAGAGTGTTCGCCAGTAGCGTTGACGAGTCCGGCGTCCTTGAGGTGCAGACAGAGAAGGTTGGAAGCGAGACAGTATTCGGCCAGATCATCAAACTGGTCGAGGGGGCTGAAAGCCGAAAGGCGCCGATCCAAAAACTCTCAGACAAGCTCGCAACTTGGCTCGTCGAGTTCACCATCGCCTTTGCAGCAATCACATTCATCATAACTCGAAATCTGATCTCGACAATTTCCGTCATCGTTGTTGCAGGAGCCTGCGGTGTTGCAGCCGGGACCCCGCTTGCGATCGTTGCGGTCATGGGAGGACTAGCCAAGAAAGGCGTGATAGTGAAGGGCGGCGTCTATGTTCAAGAGATGAGCAAGATCGATACAGTCGTTATTGACAAGACCGGCACTTTGACGCTAGGCGATCCAGAAGTAACCGATATCGTGGAACTCGACGGCTGTTCCCAGAAGCAGGTCCTAACATACGCAGCAGCTGCAGAGAAACTGTCTAGTCATCCCCTTGCACGAGCAATAGCCGCGAAGGCTCAGGAGTTAGGGGCTAATCCTACGGGCAGCCTCTCCTCCGACTATCTGGCGGGAAAAGGTATCATTTCCACGTACCAGGGAGAGCGCGTCCTCGTTGGAAATTCTATCCTGATGACAGAGCAGAACATTCCCATCTCCGATGATGCTCAAGCAACGATCACCAACAAGGTCTCAGAAGGAAAAACCACGGTGATAGTCGCTCACGGAGGGCACACCTGTGGAGTTATCGGAATCTCAGACAAGATCAGAAAAGAGAGCCGGACCGCAGTTCAAGAACTCGGGAGAATGGGAATCTCGACTATTATGCTGACAGGCGATAACAAGTTCGCTGCCAACCGCATTGGAGAACAAGCAGGAATCAAACAGGTATACGCGGAACTCCTACCTCCAGACAAAGTCTCCATCATCGAACGTCTATCAGAAACGGGTCAGAAGATAGCAATGGTGGGAGATGGTATCAACGACGCTCCCGCTCTAGCCAGGGCGAATGTGGGCATCGGTATGGGCGCAGGCACCGATATCGCGATTGAGGAAGCGGACATTGTGCTGATGACAAATGATCTGGGGAAGATTCCAAAAATTGTGAGGGCGAGCAAACAGGCGTACGGAGTGATCTTGCAGAATTTCTACGGTACTCTGATCGTTGATGGGATAGGATTGGCCTTGGCCTTTGACGGTCTTCTTAACCCCCTATTCGCTGCGGGTATTCACGTCGTGTCAGAGCTTGTTTTCATCCTCAATTCCGCGAGGCTAATTCGATAACCGGATGGTCATTATCAACGGTTTTGCAAACCTCTATAGTAAACCACTAGAAGACTGATCTGATCAGTCCTCCATCAATCGCGAGCATTGTCCCATTGACGTAGCTCGCTTTCTCGCTCGCAAGAAAGGCAACGAGATACCCTACTTCCTCTGTGAGACCGTACCTTCCTGCTGGAACGTCCTGGAGCATTTGTTTCATAGCCTCATCCAGTCCTTTTCCCGTTCTCGATGAAACGTCCTGGGCAACCTGTCTCTGTCTATCTGTCAATATGTGTCCCTGCATTATTCCGTTCGAGGTTATTCCTTTCGAACCATACTCAAGTGCGAGAGACTTTGATAATCCAGCAAGGCTCAATCTTACAGTGTTGGACAAGACCAGATTCGGGACAGGCTGTCGCAGCGTGGAGGAAGTGATGTAGATCAACCTTCCCCATTTCTTCTGAACCATCCCTGCAACCACCCGTTTTGTGAGCCAGACAGCGCTCATCAAGAGCAGTCTCACTCCTAGCTCCCAGTCAGCATCGTTGAGATCGGCGAAGGTGCCGGGTTTGGGTGGGCCCGTATTGTAAGCGAGAATATCTATGGTCCCAAACTTGCCCGTGGCCTGGTCGACGAGACGGTCAACGTCCGCCTTGACGGCCAGATCTGCCTTGACCGAGAACACGTCCTTGTTTCCAGTTTCCTTGACAATCGCGTCCCGCGCCTTCGAAATAGAATCTTGATCTCTGGAAGAGATTACTACTTTGCAGCCTTCTGTGGCGAGAACCTTGGCGACGCCGAGCCCGATTCCCTTACTTGACGCCGGGATTAGCGCCACTTTGTCCTTGAGTCCAAGTTCCAAGATAGCCCATGCGTACCGATCTAAGGAGATTAAAGTTGGTACGAGTTGAAAGGCGTTAATGGATACCGAGGCATACTTAGAACGAATCGGCTATCGTGGGCCGACTCGGCCGAGTTCTAGAGTCTTGCGTAGACTGCACAGGAGACACTTGCTCTCGATCCCGTTTGAGAATCTCGACATCCATTTACACAAGCCAATCATCTTGAACGAAGCTGCTCTCTACGACAAGATCGTCAAGCATCGTCGCGGGGGATTTTGCTACGAGCTGAACGGCTCATTTGCTAGTCTACTGAAAAAATTAGGTTTCAAAGTATCAATGCTTTCAGCCCGGGTTGCGAGAAAGGGTGGAGGTTTTAGTCCGGACTTCGACCACATGACTCTGCTGGTCCAGCTCAAAGAACCATGGCTCGCCGACGTAGGTTTCGGAGATTCGTTTACAGAACCGAAACAGCTCAAGATGTCCTACCCGCAAGCTGATCATGGAAAAGACTACCGTTTCACTCGAAAAGATGGCTGGATTTTATTGTCACGTAGAACGAAAGGACAGCGCATTTGGGAGCCTCAATACAAATTCAGCCTGACGCCGCGAAAACTGCAGGATTTCATTCCGAGATGTCGTTGGCAGCAAACATCCCCAAGGTCCCACTTCAGAGAGGGCCGCCTATGCACCCGCCTAACTCCCAACGGAAGATTGACCCTTACTGATACAAAGTTCATTGTGACGCGAGGCAACAATAAGGTAGAGCGACTGGTCAAAAGCCCTGAAGAGTTCGCCCTACTACTTCGTCGGCGGTTTGGTATTGATCTGAGCTGACCGATTCAGTTCATTGCAAGGTACTTGTTCTCGAGATAGCCGACTAGTCCAGATGGATCGTATCCTTTGCCGAAGATCCGGGTGAGCAGTTCCTTCGGGGAATAGGTTGATCCGGGTTTGTGGACGTTTTCTGCCAGCCAGCCCTTTAGCGGTGCGATGCTCTTGTCTCCCTTGATTGGGAGCAGTCCCTTCTTCGTCAGAGCACCCCACAGCATTCCGGCTATGATATTCCCAAGAGAATAGCCAGGGAAGGTGGCGAACTGTCCCCAGCTCCAGTGGACGTCTTGGAGAACTCCATCCGCGTCCTTCTCGGGTCTCTTGCCAAGATAGTCCTCTATCATGTCATTCCATACAGAAGGGAGTTCTGAAACATTGATCTTTCCTTCTAGAAGTTTCTTTTCAAGCTCGTATCTCATGGCGATATGGAAGTTGTAGGTCAGTTCATCAGCTTCTACTCGGATGAGGCTCGGTTTGACCGTGTTGAAGTATGAGTAGAGCTGCTTTTGATCGTAGCCCGACACAAAGCTCAGGTTAGACTTTAGGAGGGGGTAGAGCATCGGGACGAACTCTTTGCTCCTTCCAACGATATTTTCCCAGAATCTGGATTGCGACTCATGAACTCCCGCGGATACGCCCGTGGCTGTCGGGGTGAACTGCAAGTCATGGTCTACTTGAAGCTCGTAGAGGGCGTGACCACACTCGTGCATCAGTCCGAACATTGATGCCTTGAAATCCTTCGGTTCATACCTCGTCGTTATCCTAACATCATCGCTGGCGATCTTGATCTCGAACGGATGAGTGGAAATATCATGTCGGAACCTCTTCTCCGGCATGCCGAGGAGCCGAAGAATTTTCTCGTTTACCTGTTTGAGAGAATTAACATCGTAGTCGACGTCTTCCAGTGGGTGTTTCTCCGGAAAGACTCCTTGGGAGAGAGTCTTGGCCAGGATCTTCTTGAGCTGAGGGATAAGTTCGGAAAAGATCTTGTCCAGATCATTGATGGTCAGTCCTTCCTCGGAAAGATCTAGGAGAGCATTGTAGGGATTCCCTGACGGGTCGAGATGGTTTGCCTCTTCCCGCTTCAGCTCAGTTATTTTTTCCAGGTGAGGCTTGAAGATACTAAAGTCAGATTTCTTTCTCGCTTCTCTCCACGGAATGTTCGAGTCGATAGTGGCCTTTTGTAATTCTTCAACCAGTTTCGGGGGAACCTTCTGGTAGTAGTTGAGTTCTCTCTTAACGACGCGGACAACGCCCTTCTCGGCGTCGTTGAGGGCCTTCAGCTTATCGGCTTTCTCGACTGGGCCCGTCAGGTCGATAGTCATTCTCTGGCGGAGCAACTCGATCTCAGATTGAGCTTGGCCTCTAGCATTGGCTCCTGCTTCTGGCATGTTGATCTCGAGGTCCCATCCCAAGAGGGAGGAGGCATGGGTCATCGCTGCGATTGATTTGTATCGGGCAAGAAGGTCTAGGACAACAGGATTATTGAACGGGCTCATGGAAGCGGCGAAGCCGGTCGGCTTCTATCTGGCTAAAAACCTTGAAGGGTACTGGCTATGGCTGAGGGCCTGTGGGACCTTCTTCTGGGTATTTGTCGGTAAGAAACTAGAGGCATGGGGGCGTTTTCGCTCTAGCAAGAGCTAAAACTGATCAGAAACTAAGTGTCAAAGCTATGGCAAAGGTTGTGTCTGATTTCGTCCGTGTTGCGTCTACCAGCGAGATTCCTGAAGGCAAGATGAAAAAGGTCTTGGTTGGCAGTCAACAGGTTCTAGTTTCCAACGTGAAGGGCAAGTATTACGCTATTGGAAACGTTTGCACTCATCTGGGTGGACCCTTGGACAGGGGTGTTCTCGAGGGTCGCGAGGTGCAGTGTCCGTTGCACGGCTCACGTTTTGATGTCACCAGCGGGGAGGTGAAGAGAGGTCCTGCCACTAGACCAGAGCCCGTCTATGATATCAAGGTAGAAGCCGGCAGTGTTCTAGTACGGTCGAAGTAGCATGTTTAATCCGCGATATTCGTTAGTCTACGACTGTTTTGCGCCACAGCTAGTGCAAAAACCCGCGACCCCAGGAAGCTTGGCGCCGCACTTGGAACAGAATTTTGACTCGACCAGAGGTTGTTGCTGGGGTGTTGCTGGTTGTTGTAGCGTTGAAGGGGGGGCGAAGGTTTGCGGAGCTGGTTGACCCCAGCCAGGCGACGGTGGCCGGTCCTGGATGGAAAAGTACGCGACGACCTGAAAGATCAGCGCTATGAGAAGTATCAGAAAGCCTACCAGTGCGATCGTGAGTGCTGCTCCAATCAGGTAGAGTAATCCGGCCGTGGCGAACGCGCTGACGTTCAGTCGTTGTGAAATCTTTTCGTATGAACGTTTGAGAAAGATGGCAGAGATGATTGAGAAGACCCAGAACGCGCCAAGGACGCCTAAGAATACTCCAGAGAAGCCAAAAGGTCCAGGGGCAAAAGGACCTCCCGCGGATCCTGTGAACACAACCAGTGCAAAGACAAATGCAAAAACAACTGCTCCAATTACCGCCGTTATGCCTGCGAGAAGGGCGTCATCGAATATGGTCTTGTCCTGAACACTTTCAGAGATTTCCTTCGTCGCTAGTAGGATGAGTATCCAGCCTACCAGGCTGAGGACGGGGAAGAAGACGAGAATCCCGCCCACTCCGCCGAGAGTCTTGGCCGACGATAGGGATCCCATGAGCGAGGCGCACTTATGTCTCGAATTTAAGGTTGGAACTGTTCGAGTCTGTATTCGACTCTATTCTTCTTTCCAGTTCATTAGTATGCTGCCTAGTACGATGAAGAACGCTGCTAAGCCTAGGGCAATGATAGTGTTTGTCAATGCCTGGGCGGGTTCCGCGTAGATCAGCGCATCTCTTAGTCCGTCGTTGACGTATGTTAGTGGCATGAAGTTGGCTATAATCTTCATGATGTCGGGCAGTGTCTCGCGGGGCCAGAAAGTTCCAGCCAAGAACATCATCGGGAATGTTATCGCGTTGGCGGCGGCGTCCGCGCTCTCTGCTTCTTTCACGAAGTTTGCGAGTACCATTCCGATGCCTGGGAAGAGGAGGGCGGCGGCAACTACCAATCCCACAGTGTAGAAATCTATGGTCGCTGTGACGCCGAAGATGGCATAGCCGAAGAAGAGGATGACAACGAGTGAGATTGTGGCCAGGATCATCTGGTAGCCAACCATTCCCAAGATCCATTCGATCTTGCTAAGGGGTGTGGTCGCGAGTTTTTTGATGATCTTCAGCTCGCGGTAGCGGCCGTTGGTATTCACTGCACCGAAGACTCCAGTGGTGAGGAGGGTCATGCCGATCACTCCAGGGATGAAGAAGTCAATATAGCGAATGTTCCTTGTTACGAGATTCTGCTGCTGGATGTCGATACTGGTGGTTGAGTTGGAGAGGTTCGAGGCATAGGAATTGGTTGCTGCAAAGACAATTCCCTTTAGAGACTGGGAGGCCTGGTCGCTCTGGTCGAAGTATAGACTGATATTCGCTTTCTTTGTCGCGCTTAGCTCGCTTGCAAAACCCGCTGGTACGACTAGCAGCCTCTGGCCTCGATTATGAAGCTGGGCATCATTCTTGACAAAGTCTAGGGCTTGTTGAACCGTTTGTCCAGCGGCGACCATGTGGATGTTGAAGGCTCCGGTGTTGTTCAGGACACCAATGTAGGCTTGAGAGTATGGAGTTGGCGTGTTCGCGCTGAGATCTTGGTTTTGGAGGTATAGGTCGAACTTGGTGCTTCCGTTGCCGAAGATTGCTCCGAAGAGGACGATTAGGAGGAGTGGGAAGGCGATGGTCCAGAATATGTTGCTCTTGCTGCGATACCAACTCTTGAAGTGTCCCACGATGATGGTGATGATCCGGCTCATGCTAGTTTCCCTCCTCCGAGACTCTACGCCCGGTAAGGTTGAGAAAGACGTCGTCTAGAGTGGGACGTCTGACCTCTATCTCTTTGTCGTGCAAAGGGGTTTGTCCAAGACTCATGAGGATGTTCGTGAGCTCTCCGTTGTTCAGGGGTATAGCAATGTCACCCGCGTTTCTAAGCTCGGCTTTGGGCAGACCTGGAGGTAATTGTTTGAGCCCCTCTTCGCCAGCTTCTCTGATGATGAGTGTTTTCTTTCCGCCGTGGGTGTCTATCAGCTGGTCAGGTGTCCCGGAGGCGATTATCTGTCCATGGTCGATTATCGAGACGATGTCTGCTAGGTACTCTGCCTCGTCCATGTAGTGAGTTGTCAGGAAGACGGTTTTTCCCTGGCTCCTCAGCCGCTCCACGACCCCCCAGACATCCCTACGAGCCCTAGGATCCAGGCCCGTCGTGGGCTCATCAAGGAAAACCACGTCAGGATCGTTTACTAGAGAAACTGCTAGGCCGACTCTCTGTTTGAGACCGCCTGATAGTTTCTTGAACTGTTCGTCCCGTTTATCCTTCAGGTCAACTAGCTCGATGAGCTTGTCGGCGTCGAGCTGGTGTTTGAACATGGCCCCGAAGTAGTTGATATTCTCTCTGACTGTGAGGCGGTCGATTGCGTTGAAGTCTTGGGGGAGGACGCCGATTCTTTTTCGGATCTCCGCTTGGTCTGAGCGTTTGCTGACATCGTAGCCAAGGACCTTGGCTTGACCTCCCGTGGGGTTCCGGAGGCATTCTAGAATCTCGACCGTAGTGGTCTTTCCTGCGCCGTTTGGACCTAGGAAAGCGAACACTTCACCCTTGGTGAGACTGAAAGAAATGCCGTTGACTGCGATGTTGTCGCCGTATTTCTTGGAAAGGTTCTCCACCTGTACAATCTTGTCAGATTGGCCCGGCAGAGGTGCGGGCTGGTCCCTGCTCATTGAGCAGCACCTCCTACCGCACGATTCTCAAGAGACTTGTAACGATTATCTGTGCCGTGATTGCTTCCGGCTTGGATCGGTTGTAAGTTTCCATCAGGTTTCACCACAATTCTCGCATTGATCTCGTCGTCGCTTTTAATGGTCGGGCACGTTTCGTAGTCACTTAATGTGATTACATCTGGCTGAGTCGCGAGATCTATTTCATCAGGTTGAATATTGTTCATCTCGAATTTCCTACTCCATTGATCTTATTCCAATCATCTATTGGAACGAACTAGGAAAGATGAGTTAGTTTTGCGCTGACGTCCCATAGCCTCTGGGCGATTTCTTCGTTATAGGACTCGTCTGAGGACTTCTTCACCTTCAATTTTTCCAGGTATTCTCCGTTGAGACCGTTTGCTTCAGGCGAGGAAGCGAGGTAGACAATTGTCTCCGCGCCCCGCGCAGGACTTGTCATGAACAATTTCGGCAGAGCCATAATGAAGCCTACTGGACCAAAGGGTCTGGTCCAGATGTTGGTCGCAACAGTTCCCGGGTGCACAGCGTTGACTGTTACCCCGGCTCCTTGGAGTTTCTTGGCAAGTTCATGGGTGAAGAGGACGAGGGCTAGTTTCGATTGGCCATAGGCTTTCCATCCGCCATACTCTTTTTCCAAGTTGAGGTCGTCGAAGTTGATGTGCCCGTTGTAATGTCCCACAGATGACACGTTGACAATTCGACTAGGAGAGCTCGCCTTGAGCAGATCAAGTTGGAGGTTCGTCAAGAGGAAAGGAGCGAGATAGTTTGTGGCGAAAGTATTCTCATAACCGTCCGTTGTGACGTGACGTCTCTGATTGAAGAGCCCAGCGTTGTTGATCAGGACGTGAAGTTTGGAGTATTTTTTCTGGAATTCTGCTGCGAGCTGCCGTACTGAGTCAAGAGATGACAAGTCGGCGATTAAGAGATCGACCGAATTGTTCTGAGACTCTTTGATTATCTCGGATCTTGCACTTTCTCCTTTCTCGGCGTTGCGCGCAACCATAACTACTGTTGCGCTCATCTTGGCAAGCGCTAGAGTGGCCGCTTTTCCGATACCTGAGTTTGCTCCGGTAACCATGACAACTTTGTCTCTCATCGCTGTCTTGTTGGGGGCGTTTTCATTCTGCATTATTCGTCGCTAAACTGACTGGTGAGTCATTATTTAAACGCGTCGGTCATTTTTAAATAGAACGCACGTGCACATCTTATGGTAGAAAGATGCCCCGGGTCGTCCCAGAATACAAGGAAGAAGCCAGAACGCGGATTCTCGCAGCAGCAAACCAGGTCTTCGGCGAAAAAGGGTATCGCCAGGCAACAATGGATGATGTAGCCAAAAAGCTAGGCGTCAGTAAGGGAGCGCTATACCTCTATTTCGCCAGCAAGGAGGAACTCTTCGAAGCAATCGCCCGAGCGGAGCCCTTGGCTTTCAAAGAAATCCTCTACTCCACTTTCGGTGAGAACAAGGAACCGCTGGAGAGCGCTGGAGAATTCTTCGACAAGATGCTCAAGCGCTACGGCTCGAACTCGGGACTGAGCTTCGAAATATTCTCAGAGGCGTCGCATAACCCGGGACTTCGAAGAGTGCTCAAAAAGACCCAGGACGAATATGCTGCTACCCTGATGAGTTATTTGGAGGAGGGTCGAAAGAGGGGCTTAATCACTAGAGAATTGGACTTGCGATTCATAACTTATGCTCTCATTGCTTTGTGGAACGGGATCGAGACAATAGTTGCTGCTGGGCTGCCAGTCGAAGATGCGAGACGAGCATGGCTGGAAGGATTCAAAGCCATATTCCTACAGCCCCCAACGCACAAACGAGATTAGTGAACAGAACGGGAGATTGAACTCCATGGTTCTGAGGTAGGCATAAAACGGGTTTCCTGAGTTATCCCAACGCTTCACATGCCCACGGGGAAGCAACAAAGAGGCGGCCTTGGCTCTGGCAAAATTGACCACGTTGTGATCATTTTCAAGGAAAATCATACCTTCGACAATTACTTCGGCACTTTCCCCGGCGCTAACGGGATGATGATGCCGAGGTCGCCTAATCCGCCGCCACGGGACCCGGATCATCGACACAGCGCATGGCTGACCCGACAGACGACTTCGGTCCGCCAGCAGTTCGTTGAGGCTGATATTCCATCGTATTTTGCGTATGCTAGAAAGTTTACGTTGTGCGACAATTATTTCACCGATGTTGCGGGACCGTCTACGCCAAACCATTTGATGGTGTTGGCTGCTGATTCTCCATTCATCGATAACCCTCACCCAGGCGACCCGTCCAGGATCGCTTCTTCGCTCCCTATGAGCCTCGAATCGCACAATCTGACCTGGGGGAACTATGGCGGGTACGCGTTTCAATATCTCAGCGGCGTTAGTGGCAGAAACAAGTCCACATCTGACCAGTTCGCGAAGGACGCGGCCGCGGGTAAGCTACCAAACGTCTCATGGGTCTATGGCACGAGCCAGTTTGACGAGCATCCTCCTGACCCGGGAAAGGGTCCGATGGGGAACGTGACGATGGGTATGCAGTGGACTGTGGACCAGGTGAACGCTATCGTAAAGGGAGGGCTCTGGGGGAGGATTGCTATTTTCGTAACTTGGGATGATTGGGGTGGATGGTACGACCACGTAGGCCCGCCGAATGTCGAGACGTGGAAGCTGGCGATTCCACAGCCATCCTACAAGGGGACACAGTTCCGGTACGGCTCACGTGTCCCATGCCTCTTATTGAGTCCATATGCGAAGAGTGGCTACGTTTCGAAGATGTTGCACTCGCACGTCAGTCTGGTGAAGTTCTGCGAGTCCCTGTTCGGGCTACCTGCGTTGAACCAACGTGATGCGCAAGCTGACGACATGTCGGACTGTTTTAGTTTTCAGCAAACGCCGGCCCAGCCTCCTCCCACAAAACCTTGACCGCTCCCTCATTTCGCCGGGGCAAAACACCCCACAGATGATGTAGGTATATTAGTGTAGAAATAGATATCTTGGCAGGGCACCTATATACCTGATAGTCGCTCGCAGACCCAAAACCGTTATAGGGTCAGAGAACCATTCGCATTAAGGACTATTTTTATTTGGGCACGACGAGAAAGAAAAAGCACATTCCTTCTAGGCAAAACATGGACCGGACGCACATATCCTTCAGGTTACATACCGACATTTACGTGAAACTCAGGAAGGAGGCGGAAGAAAAACACATCAGTATGAGCGATATTGTCTCTCAAGGGATCAGGCGCTACGTCGACTGGGACTTACCAGCAGAAAGATTCGGTCAGGTGTCTGTCCCTAGACCTGTGATTAAGTTGCTGTACGAGAAGCTGGATGAGGATGAGGCCCGTGAAGTTGGCCGTAAGCAAGGTGAAGCGATGGCAGAGTTCGTTACCTTCTACTACAAATCGGCTAGTCTTGAGAAGTATCTCGACCTACTAGATCTTCAATCCATCCCGTCCCAGATCGCCTACGAGCATACGTTCAACGGAAAAACACACACTGTTATTCTTCGACATAACAGAGGGCTCCGAACTTCTCAAAGCCTAGGCGAGACTCTTCGAGTTATGATGAATACTATTGGGAGGCTTGCGACGATCAAAGAAACCGATGAGCAAGTTCTAGTCACAACGGACAAGTTGTGAGAATGTCGTGTGTCTAGCCATTGACTAGAATCGTTCCAGTCATCTGTGGTGGATGAAATTTGCAATGGAAGGCAAAGCTTCCTGCTTGGCTTGTTGTGATTGTTATGTTTGCGTTCTGGATTACCGTAGACTGGGCTGCCACCACAACATCGTTTGTGTAGGGAGCGCCGATCGTGAATGAGTGAGCCTTGTCAGTGGGGTTGTAGAAGTGAATGGTCACAGTGTCGCCTCTGTTCACGGTGATCTGGCTCGACGAGTAGATGTAATCGGAGCCTAGGTTTGATGGTGCGCTGAAGCTTAGGTCTTGGGCGAACAGGTAGATGTCTCGTGTTTGTGGCGTGGGGGTGGGATGTGCGAGGTAGCTGGCTCCTAATCCCGAAACGCTGCCAACGATCGCTGCCAGTAGTATGGTTGCAATAAGGAGGTCGCGGGTGCTCCAAGTAACCATAGACCCATCAAGTAACGATGTCGTTAAAAGGTTTTACTGTTGTAGTTTTGTTCGAGAGTTAAGGGATGCGGAGCCTTTTCGCGTTAAATAGAAATTGAATCGATCCGCGCGGATCGCCGGAGCCCTCGAACCTCGATGAAACAATCCGCAACTCAGAAGAAGGCTGCAAAACAACTATCGACTAGTGCCGCTCAGCTTCTTGTTCAGTGCTTGGAGAACGAAGGTGTCAAGTACGCCTTCGGCATACCTGGCGAGGAGAATATTCATGTTATCGACGCGTTAAACAGTTCGTCCATCCGCTTCGTTCTCGTCCGTCACGAGCAAGCCGCCTCGTTCATGGCCGACATCTACGGCCGCCTGACCGATAAAGCAGGTGTCTGTGTTGCGACTCTTGGACCTGGAGCCATCAATCTCCTACTCGGAACCGCGGACGCCAATACTGACAGCGTCCCGCTCGTCGCTATCAGCGCACAGGGCGGCTTGAACCGGATATACAAGGAATCTCACCAGATAATCGATCTAGTCAGCATGTTCAAGCCTGTCACAAAGTGGGCTGAACTGATTCCCAGACCGGAGGCTGTGCCGGAGATGGTTCGGAAGGCGTTCAAGCTTGCGCAGACCGAGCGTCCCGGGGCCGTCTACCTCGCCCTCCCTGAGGATGTAGAAAAGATGCCCGTGCCTCCGGGGCATCATCCGCTCGAAATCAATGTAGTGCGCGACACCTCTCCTTCTCCCACACAGATTTCCCGGGCCGCCAAAGTTCTAGGAATTGCGAAGAGACCGGTTCTCCTCGCGGGACACGGTGCCGTGCGTAATCACGCAACCGAATCTCTCATTCGTTTCTCAGAGCATCTCCACATACCCGTCGCGACGACCTTCATGGGCAAAGGCGTTTTTCCAGATAACCATCCCAATGCGCTTGGTACGATAGGATTCATGGTCCACGATTACGCCAATTTCGGCTTCGACCAGGCAGACGTCATTCTATGTGTCGGGTATGACATGCAAGAGTTTGACCCCGTAAAGATCAATCCAACTGGTGACAAGCAGATCATTCACATCCATCGCTACCCTGCTCAGGTCGACGCTCACTACCACCTAGCTGTCGGTATCCAAGGCGACATTTCAGAATCCCTCGACGCCCTAGCCCGAGAGACTAGGCTAAACCCGACAATGAACTCGACAGGTCAGAAGATCCGTCACCTATTGCAGGATGAGCTCGAGATGGGAAGAAACGACAACTCCTACCCGGTCAAGCCCCAGCGCATCGTCGCCGATATCCGGGCGGCGATGGGTGAGAAGGACATTGTGCTGGTCGATACGGGTGCGGTGAAGATGTGGATGGCCCGGTTGTACCCGACCTATCAGCCGAACACGTGCATCGTCTCTAACGGTCTCTCAACGATGGCCTTCGCCTTACCGGGGGCGATTGCGGCGAAGCTAGCCTTCCCCGACCGTAAGGTTCTCGCTGTCGCGGGAGACGCTGGTTTCTTGATGAACTCGATGGAACTCGAGACCGCCGTTAGAGAGAAGATACCCCTTGTAGTATTGGTCTGGGTGGACGGGTCGTATGGAATGATCAAGTGGGAGATGGACCTGGAGATCGGGCATCACTCGCATGTTGACTTTGGCAACCCTGACTTCGTCAAGTTCGCGGAGAGTTTCGGCGGTAAAGGATACCTGATCAAGCAGGCAAGAGATCTACTTCCCACACTAAAGCGCACACTAGCCGATAATGGTGTCTCGGTTATCGCCTGCCCCGTTGATTATGGACAGAACACTATGCTAACGAACAGGCTGGGAGAACTCACAGAACCCATGTAGCAAACGGAAGTGTTCAGCCTACCATGTCCGTAATTTTGCCGCATGCAATGCACTTCCACTTGCCCCGGACCTTGACCTTCTCGTCACAGCCGAATAGCCCACACATTGGAGGCCTGACCTCCGCGACAATCGCATTCCATGTTTCCCAGTGCTCAAGCCACTTCCGCCAGTCCACTTCTTCAGGCTGGGATCGTATCCGTTTTTTCAAGTCGTTCCGACGAAGCTTATTCGGGGAATTCACAGTTAGAAGAACCACTCCCCGCCGCTAAGGGTTCCTATTTCCCCTTGGTCATAGATTTTTGCTCATCGTGCGCTGGCGCAAGGGTCTTAGCTATCCTAGCTTGATCGTTTGAGCGACTATCTCATCTGGTTCTTGTCTTGAAGGAAAAGAAGTTCAAGAAAATCGAGACTAAACTGATCCATTCTGGCGAGCCTGAACCTCGAGTCCAGGGGGCTGTTAGCATGCCGATATTCCAATCGGCCATGTTCGAGACCCGGAGCGAACCCGGCTATCATGATATTGAATATATTCGGCTGAACAACACGCCGAACGCTAGGGCGCTCCACGGGAAGCTTGCCGCGATTGAAGGGGCGGAGGACGCCCTTGTGGCATCGAGCGGAATGGCGGCCATCTCCACCAGCCTACTCACATTCCTCCATAACGGGGACCACCTACTCATCCAGAACTGCCTCTACGGCGGGACCCATGATTTTGTCACAAAGGATCTCCACACGTTCGGTATATCCTATGATTTCATCGATGGCAACGACCCGGAGTCATGGGAAAAGAAACGACGGCCCAACACAAGAGCGATCTATGTTGAGACCATGACCAATCCGATGCTGGAGGTAGCGGACCATAAAGCGGTTGTCAAATTTGCCAGAGCCCACGGCCTCGTATCCATGATTGACAACACCTTTGCCAGTCCAATCAATTTCCGTCCCCTCGAACATGGGTTCGACCTCTCACTCCACAGCGGCACGAAATATCTGAATGGCCACTCGGACATTGTCGCTGGGGCGGTCATTGGAAGCTCGGAGCTAGTCAGCAAAGTCAAACATCGGCTTGATCATCTCGGTGGAAGTCTCGACCCTCATGCCTGTTTCCTCTTACACCGTGGCATGAAGACGCTCGCAATCCGCATGAAACACCACAACGAAAGCGCTCTCAAGATCGCGAGATTTCTAGAAGAGCACAACGCCGTTGCCAAGGTGAACTATCCAGGGCTCATGAGCCATCCCCAGCACAGCAGGGCCGGAGAGTTGTTCGACGGCTTCAGCGGCATGCTCAGCTTCGAACCAAAAGGAGGCAAAACAGCAGCCGAACAATTTATGAAAAACGTCTCAATCCCCATAATCGCCCCGAGTCTCGGCGGAGTCGAAAGTCTACTCACTAGACCGGCGGCAACTTCACACTCAGGAATGTCTCCGGAGGATAGGAAGAGACTCGGAATCACCGATGGACTAATTCGTGTGTCAATTGGAATCGAGGCGACAGAGGACCTGATCGAAGATTTCGAAGAGGCGTTTGAGGCGATCAGAGCCGTAGCGAGCATTCCCTGAGAGAGTCGGAATGATCGATCACAATTCTGTCTCAGACAGGTGTTTCAGATCCTCGCCAGTAATCTGCATGACTCGCCAGTGCTCTCGGAAACGAGCCCCCAATCGCTGATAAACGTCTATAGCGGACGTGTTCCAATCGAGCACTTCCCATCGCATACCGTAGCAGTTCTCTGCGATGGCGGTTCGTGCTAGATGAACCATGAGAGCTTTGCCGATGCCTTTGCCTCGGAGAGGCGGCCGGACAAAAAGATCTTCTAGGAAGAGGCCATGCCTTCCCTGCCACGTTGAATAATTTTGGAAAAAGAACGCCATACCGGCCGGATTACCATCCCACTCAGCAATTAGTACCCTGAACTTGGGATTCGCCGAGAAACCATCCCTGATCAAGTCGTCTTCCGTAGCTCGGACCGCTCCGGGTTCCCGCTCATACTCCGCCAACTCGCGAATGAAGGACAGAATCAGGGGGACGTCTTCAACACTTGCCTTGCGAATTTTCAACATGGTTTACATACTCTTCTTCCATCTTCCTACTCAGATTTGTTAGCTAAGCAAGAAGTTAGTTGCTGATTCTAGCCGTCTCTCGAAATCCACCGGAAATTCATGACCGAGGTTCTGCACCACATCAATCTTGCAATTGAAGCCTCGTTCAACCATTCCTTCGACGAGCATCTTGATCTTCGGGAGGAAAGCGTCCTTTTCGCCCATGATAACTACGCCTTTCAAGCCTCTGACGTCCTTTGCTCCAATGAATGATGCGAATGCTTCGCTTGGATGGTCCCGCTGGCTTGCAGGTTTGTCCTCAGGTGCAACCCAATCCGATGTAGCGACAGCGATAAACCCCCGGCAGGGAAAAGTCCTGTTCAAAGTTAGGTAGATGGCGAGGGCAGCTCCCTGAGAGAAACCTGCTACTATCACTTTGGAAGGGTCAATGTTGTACTTGTCCCGAACTTGTTCGTAGGCCAAAGCGACGTCATGCTCTGAACGCTCCGGGTCGTCCCAGCAATATTCTTCAGACGAGATTGGCTGCGAAGAATGCGGGACGGCCAGAAGAAAGCCTTGACTCCGAGCACCGTTCCAATGCTCTGCAAATTCACCGGGATGCCCAACCCTCGGGGTGAGTGCGATAATCAGAGAGTACTTTTCTTCGGGAGAAAAGCTTCGAGGAGTCAAGACTATCATCCCGGGTTTGGCTGTCAACAGTGCTCTCTGTTTGAGGCGTTGACTCTCTGCGAGTATTGCCTTGAATTCGGGTCTGCTTTGAAGCGGTTCAAGGTCCGGTTCCATCAGGAGCGCTTGATCTGGCCACCAAATGCCATCCTTCGAAGCCTTCTCAAGCGTCTGAAGCGCCTCTTTTGATTCTCCTAGCCTGGATTGGAGACAGCCGATCCAGTAGGAGGTCTTTGCATGTCTCTTGGGGAACTTCTCTTTCGCTTGAAACGCTACCTCCAATGCCTCTCGATACTTGCGGTCATTGTACAGGTCGAAAATCTGATTGCGATAAGACGGGAAGTCGCGAACTTCCAAGGCTCATCTGCTCCTTAGTGGAACGTAGCACCTCTGTTCTTTTCTCTCTTTCCAAGCCTAGATAAGTTCGCAAGAAAGACAGCACTCTCTCGTCAGTTAGATGATCGATGGCTCTAGTCAAATTGTTCTCTCACAACTCGCGAGAGAAACATCTAGCTTTTCAATGAATTGGCATCTTGTGAATTGCTCCACTCGGATTCGATCATCGCATAGAGAAACGCGTCACGCCATTCTCCTCTTACCGTCCAGTTCTTCCGCAAAACCCCTTCACGTCTCATCC
>VBBT01000030.1 GCA_005881695.1 Candidatus Bathyarchaeota archaeon
AATCCGGCAGGACAACGTTCTCCTCGTTAGGTGAAAAGAAAAATGGAAGTTCGAGACGATTGGACGAGAATCGCGCAAAGCATTCACAATTTCTTCCAAGCACTTAGATCCCCCGGCAGGGAACCGATGGAAGTACGCTGCAACAACATTGTAAAGTCTTCAAGGGTCCTCCCGACAATCCCCTGGATGAGAAGCACAGTGGATGCGAGAGTGCTCGCAGAGATCGAGCGCAGACGGAACCAGGTGTACCTGTATAGCGTGAAGAACCAGATTAGGTAGGAGGCTATCAGAATGCAAACCGCAGAAGAGAGGGATTCGATGGAACTGGGATCATTGGGGCGAGTCGGAGATCTTGCATACGATCCGATTCACTGTTGCCCGGTGTGCGGGCAGATAGCCCGATGCTATACTGTCGATGGTTTCCACAACTGCAACCTCTGCGGTTCAACGTGGCGAGCCTCCTCGACGTAGTCATGGGAACACATCCGGTAACTCGCACAAGTCAAGGGATGACTAGTTCCCGTTTTCCTCCCGGTACCGTAGAACGATTCCTTGGAATGAAGAGTTTTCCGGTGAGTTCCGCCTGATCACTTCTTCCAGACCTCTCCGCCCGTGTAGGGGTCTAGGAAGTTCAGTTGCATGTCGAGGACTTGCTGGTAGATTTTGCCGGCGTCTGTTCGAGAGTAGTGGGTCACTCTACCATCAGTGCTGGCTAGGATCAATGATGTCCTGGTGAGAATGCCGCTGGGTCCGAGCAACCGATCAAACGCTTTGTCGTCTCCACCGAACGGTCCGTTGAGCAGTGTGCTCTTGGGACACTTGTCCGCAAACACCTCTATCATTTTCATCACTGTCAGTCTCTTCTCTGCCTCTTTCCTTGTTTCCGGTGAGAGGGGCACTTTTCATCGGCCGAGTTTCTCAGCCATGGCCAGCAGTCTGGAATATCTTCTTCGGAGGCCTAATAGGCTGTAGATGGAGATCACAGAGAGCAGGAACAAGACAACAGTCAGAGCTGTCTCCACCACTGCCGATGTGTCCAGTGTCGGACGCACCGGGAACCCGAATCCCCCTGGCTGAGCAAAATATACGAAGAAGAGCAGCCTCAGTAACGATGATATGGCTAACAGAAGGGCGAAGGCGGCGATCAAGGCCTGGGTGGTAATCGTTCTCAGGAGGTCGTCAGCCATGCGGGCCGCGTCCTCCTTGAAAGTGGCCAATACTTCTTTTAGCAGAGGATCCTCGATTGACGACACGTTCTATCCCTGTTCTCCGTGGAAATGAAGGTGCTTACACTCGACTCGCCTTCCAGTGGATTTAAGCAGATTCCTAGAAGCCAGCAGCTCTTGCACCGACGAATCTCGGTCGTTGGAACTATCGGTTCCGGCAAGACTACCTTTGCCCGAAAAACCTCCCAGCTCCTCGATGTGCCACACATCGAGCTAGATGCTCTCCACTGGGAGCCCAATTGGGTAGAAGCGCCCAGCGATGTTTTCCGAGAACGTGTCAAGCAATCATTGCAACGCGACTCTTGGATCGTTGACGGAAACTATCATCAGGTCCGAGACATTGTGTGGAGCCGAGCGGACACGGTCGTCTGGCTAGACTATCCCTTCAGGACCATAATGGGCAGGCTGGTCAAACGGACCCTGAGGAGAATCTTCACTCACGAGAAGTTATGGAACGGTAATCAGGAGCACATTCGGGGATTGTTCACTCGGGATTCCGTGTTCCTGTGGGCTATCCGAACCTATCGAAGACGAAGGAGGCAATACCCCATTCTTCTAAGCAGAGCAGAGAACTCGCATCTAGCAGTCGTAAGGCTGAGATCCCCGAGAGAGGCGACAAGGTTTCTGTCCAATCTCGGAGAACCCGGAGACTTGACGAATTGAGCTTGGCTAAACAGAACTATTCAGAGTCTCTCCGAACCACTCTGGTTTCAAAAGGAATCTGGCATCGCTTCATAGAGTTCGACGAGCCAGTCAGAACCGTTGAGGAAGCTGCGAGAAAGGTCTCTGCAGACAGGATCATCAAATCCATCGTCCTCGTAGGCTCAGACAAGAAACCCATCCTAGCAATACTCCCGGCGAAAAACCGGATCAGTTACAAGAAGGTCAAAACCCTGCTCAAGGTCAAGGATGTGCGCTTAGCCCAGCCGGATGAGGTCCTCGAGCACTCAGGCTATCCGGTCGGCGGAGTACCACCGTTCAACAAGATCATCCGAATCCTCCTCGACCCAACCGTCCAGCGAAACGCGAGAAGCATCGCCGGTGGAGGAGATCCGGACAAGCTTGTGGAACTCGAGACTAAGGACTTACTCGAGTTCTTGGACCCGATCATAGCAGATTTCAGTGCATAGACTAGTGCCTGGGTACAGTCAGAACTGGCCGCGGGATTCTATTAGCTGACTACTTTCTTGAACTCGTAAAGGGTTGCCCCTAGGGTTATCACAGATATTAACGATATGACCCCGTAAGCTTGAGAAAACGAGCTCCATACATATCCTGTCATGATGAGGTCGCGGATCGCGTTAACTGCAAAGCTAATGGGATTGTACGAGGACACAGTCTGCATCCACTTTGGCATCAAATCGGGCTTCATTAGGGCCGAACTCATGAACAGAAGAGGGAAAGTTAGGGTCCCGGCTATTCCAAACACTGTCTCAGCACTCTTGGTCCTGAGTCCTAGGGCGAGCGATATTCCGGACCAAGCAAGGCCGAAGAAAGCCACAGTGATAAGGATCAGGATGTAACCGAAAATTCCTGTGGCAGGAAAGACTCCCAGGCCGTAAGCTAGTAAGAGTATAATGAGCGATTGGGCAAAAACCCTGAACGCGTCGCTTAGGAGTCTACCTAGCAAAATAGAGGAGCGACTAGCGGGAGTGGCAAGTATCTTGGTGAGAAAGCCAGACTTGATGTCATCCACAATGGCTGTTCCTGATTGGAAAGCACTTGAGAAAGCATTCTGAAGAACAATCCCTGCGGTGGCAAACAGAGTATAGTTTCCACCCAGGAGCAGACCGAACGAGCTGAATAGTTGTGTGAACAGGACGAGGAAGATTATTGGTTGAAAGAGGGAGAAGAAGAGCAGTATCGGGTTTCGGACGAGCTTCTTCATCCAGCGCAGAAACATGTAGTAAGTATCAGAGGCGAAAGACATCTTTCCGGTCTACCTTCTTCTCCGGCCGAACATTCCTGAAGCCCTTGACTTGTCGATCTCCTCAGGCCTGATTCTACGTCCCGTGTGTTTGAGAAACACATCGTCGAGGGTTGGACTTGAAACCCCGATAGAAGCGAGCTTGATACCTGCAGTGTCAAACGCGCGTACGATGTCAGGAACCAAGAATCCCCCATTTTTCGCATAGATAACAATCCCTTCGTCAGAGTCGACGATCTCCGTAATTCCCCCTAAGCTGCTGAGAACTTGTTTGGCTTTATCCTTGAGAGTCCCGTCCCCCCGGTTTCCGTTCTCGAATCCCAGTGTGATACGGTCCGCACCGATCTCTGACTTCAGTTCAGAGGGCGTTCCTTGTGCAACAATTTCGCCGTGGTCTAGGATAGCGAGTCGACGGCACAGCCGGTCCACCTCTTCCAAATACTGTGTTGTGATGAATATCGTGATTCCCTCTTGGTTCAACCCCTTAAGATACGACCATACTTGTGCCCGCGACTGGGGGTCCAAGCCGGTTGTAGGCTCATCCAGAAAGAGTATCTTTGGTCGGTGAACAAGCGTGGACGCGAGGTCGAGCCTCTTTTTCATTCCACCTGAGTAGTAAGCTGACCGTTTGTCCGCTGCGTCCCCCAGGTCAACGATCTTGAGTAGTTCGTTTACGCGCTCTTTCAATTCTTCTCCGTGCATCTGCTGTAAGTGTCCTTGAAGCATCAGGTTCTCGCGCCCGGTCAGATCTTCATCGATGACCGTGTCTTGCATCTGAACGCCGATAAGTTTGCGCACTATTTGAGCATCGTGCTCGATATCATGTCCAGCTACGTCAGCCGACCCAGATGTCTTCCGCAAGAGAGTGGTGAGAATCTTGATCGTAGTGCTCTTACCAGCACCGTTCGGTCCGAGAAATCCGAAGAACTCGCCATCATCGACCTTGAAAGAAATTCCCTTGACAGCCTGGGTACCATCTCCGTAGGTTTTTACTAGGTTCTCGACTTGGACTGCAGGCAACTCTCTAAACCTCTATCGTATTAGATATATCGCATCCGATACGGTTTATATAAAGAGTTCTTCCTACCCGTTTTCACGAAGTGGGTTTATTAGCAAAAAGAGTCCAGTACTATCGCGGTGTGTATGACTCCTTTTCGGAAAACAATGATCCGAAGCACACCAATCCACAGCGTTCTCGCACACCCGCAGGGGATTCCTAGAGGTTTCCTACGCCTCTATGTCTTGCACCGAATCGCGGCGAGACCAGCTCACGGATACGATCTCTTGCAAGAGATCGAGACTAAGACAGAGGGTGTCTGGAGGCCCGGAGCCGGCTCTATCTATCCAATTCTTAAGGAACTCGTGACGGGAGGGTACATTAGAGCAGAATCCCACAAGAAGACTGGAAAGCCACAACACGTCTACCATATCACTCCCGAAGGACGCACGTTGCTACAACAATCCGGAGAGATGCTGTTGAAAACCGGACAAAACTGGGGAGCGATGAGATCCATACTCATCGAACTGGTCGATCCGAAAAACATTCCAATAATGTTCACTCACATGACGGCTGGACAATTCGCGTTTCTCCGTGGAATCCTCGAATCGAAGAAAGACAAGATCCCGCGCAGAGAAATCCAGTTCATGCTGAAAGAGTACGCCCTTAACCTTGAGCGACAGCTCGATTGGACTAAGCGGACGCTCAAGAAATCATGAAGATCCGGGAATTCAAGATAGACGACTACCCCATAGTACGCGACCTTTGGCAGGCGGCAGGCCTGATCCTTCGTCCGGGAGACGAACTCGAAGACGCCAAGCTGAAACTCCAACGAGATTCAGATTTGTTCCTAGTCGCTATACAAGACGATATGATCGTAGGGAGCGTAATGGGAGGATGGGATGGAAGACGTGGTTGGATATACCACCTCGCGGTGGAACCTGAACATCAACGCAAGGGAATCGGAGCGGGGCTCGTCCGCGAAGTCGAAAAACGTCTTGTAGCAAAAGGAGCGAAGAAGGTGAACGCTCAAGTTTACAAATGGAACGAGCGATCATCTGAGTTCTTCAAAGCCATCGGATACGAAACGCAGCCCGACCTCATAATGATCGGGAAACGGCTAAGAAAATAGGGAAGGGGCCGGTCCAAGCTCCCGCCCCTAAGCGATCATGTCTGGAACAGCATTTTGCTGGCTATTCCAGTCGCTCCAAAAGGTCCCTTCCTCAACGTGGTCCCAGAACAACACGAACTGGTCTCCGAACGGTTGCCGTGCATCGGTTTCTATTACAACAGATCCAATGTAGTGGCAATCTGTGCAATGGTAAAGAGATCCAATGGAACCACCGAGTCATGGGAAGACCTCATCGGAACCACATACCAAACATCTTCGCATTTTTCACGGATTCACCTCTAATGTGCACATAGGAAAGCAGGGGAACTATTCCATTCTCCTAGGAATCCGCTTAAGAGCAGAGTCCGAACAATATCACGTGCAATTACTTCTACGCGATAACAGGGAGCGAGAGGTCTGCCAGTGCATGAGCTGTGAAATTGTATGGGTCAGCCTGAGCTGATTGCCTGCTTACTTCGCGCGCGCCGCAGCCGCCTTGGCGGCGAGTGCCGCGAACTCGTCACGGCCGAAGGCCGTGCCTGAGAGCCCCCAGCCCCCCTCTGCTGCCTCAGTGAGGATCACCCAGGTACGACTGGTTTGGATTGGGTCGCCGGAGATCTTAGCTACAATCTCGGTGATCTCTTTGACGAGTTGCTTCTGGCCCTCGCGGGTCAAGGCCGCTGGAGGAGTGATGACTTGAACGCGGACGGTGCGGGCGGAATCGGTGGCGGCGGTGTGAACCGCGTGCGGGTCCATTCGATGGATGAAAGCTGCTGTGTTGTTCAGATGGAAGAGGCCAGGAGTTGCCACACGTTCAGCGCGGAGAACGGCCATCGTGAGTTCCTTGCCAAGCCGACCGTCGGTGCCAGCTGGGAAAAGGTCTGCCGGTGCATAAACGTCAATCATGGGCATAGTAAACGCCAAAGCGGGGATGAGACTGGATATATACCAATCGCTGCAAGACTAGTTCCTGGCTGATGGAGCGAAAATCGTAAACGCTTTCTCGCAACTCGACTGTCTTTCCGAATTGATCTTAAGGCAAAGCAAACCGTAGACACCGGCCTGGTCGTTTGCTCGTAGAGGGCGCAGAATATTCCAGAGAGAATATATTCCAACGGGAATATGGTAAATTTCCCCTTGGGCAAGAGTCAATAGTCTCGCCTTCCCAGGTTTTTCCGGCGAAGCTTTTGCAGAGCCTAACTCTTCGGGGCATTCTCCGTGGAGTTCTGCTCGCGTTCTTCCCGTGGGCTCCGGCCTATCTCTTTGAGAGAGCTGATTTCTGGTTTGGACAGACCAACAATGGCTACTGGTACTACCGGTTTTCCTCGACGAGGCTCGAAGCTTTTGTAATCTCTTTCGCTCTCGGGGGAATACTCGTCGCGTATCTTCTCCGCTCGCGCTGGGCGGTCATCCAGGTCTTACTCAGCGCTTCGCTCGTCTATGTTCTGTTCTACTTCGCCTGTCCCACGTATATGGTGGGACCGGTTTGGAAGTCCGAGTGCTATTCTTTTGGGCCCGATGGCCTAGCAGGGGTGCGGCTTTGCACGATGATGTTTTCGTTCGGAGCTCTGCCCGCGATCGTCCGAGCCTCGTACAAGGAGGGCAAGCTGAACAAGCGGTTGCGCCCGTGGATAGCGTTATTCGGTGCCTTCATCACATCCGTAGTCACAGCATGGTTTCCGCTCACCGCGTGGTTTTCAGGTGTCACCTATCTCGCGCCACTCGTCCTGTTTCAGGCAGCGCTCCTCTTCGGAGTCTCAGAGATAGCCGTCGGGATTCAGGCCGCCAAAATAAGCAGGTCTGTCCTGGTCGCCACTGCTTCAGGCTTCACTTCTGCGCTTCTCCTGTCCGGGTTCCTCTGGCCACTCCTCTGTCCATCTTGCGACAGAAGTCTCCTGTTTCTCACAGTTCCATCATGGGGATTTTTCGCTCTGATCGGGGGCATCTTGGAACTCGGTCTCCCTAGGAGACTAAGCGTTGGTCCCTTGAGACATTTCAATCCGCGACTAGAAGACATCCGCCGTGTTGGAATCGCCGTAGTCCTTCTCTTCTCGCTATGGACTCTCGTATCGTTTGACCTCTGGGATCCGAGCGTCCTCTATGCCACTAGCATTTCTCCCGGTCCCGGACAACTGACTCTAGGTGCGCCCGCATATCCTTACGTTGCAGGGTACTACAACTCGACCCTGTACAGGATCTGTTGCGTTCAGATCGGAGTGAGCTTTACCAAAGTGGATCTGAAAGCGCTAGCCCCGAACAACTTCCTTATGGCCGGGATGGGCGTTCAATCCCCCAACTGCTGTATTGACGGTTGGGATTTCGGATGGAGAGCCGATCTCTTCGTGTTGCCCAACGGGACCCGAATCGTGTCAGGCTCAACGTGGGAGACGTGTGATGGAAATGCAAACTGTGGTGGCATTTTCTGGGAACACCTCCGATATCACGCTCAACAGATTATCAGTCCAACGAACACCTCCACGCAAGTCTATCTCAGGATGATGTGGCAGTACGACCGACCTGACTGGCACGCAGACTGGTACTATAACTACACAGGACAACCATGGACGAAGTTCGGCAGTTTTGTCCCGGACTTCCGGGAAGGTCACTACTTCGATATCGGAGTGGTCGGATTCGGGAGTTATCCTTGGGCTTATGCCTTCTTCTACCAGTTCGGAGCCGCAAGCAAGACTCCTGTCCCTGGCTGGTCCGTGCAATTGCTGTACCCATCGTTCGTCCATCCTGATGGCTCGTGGCGGCTGATGGAACGGGCTAACATCATTCAGGGATGGCACTCGTACTGGAAGGCGAGCTACCGCTGGGGAGGACAACCATACAATGGAGTCTCTGCACTGGCGAACGCTAACGACGAAACTATCCCTTTGGGTATCCTGCAATTATCCTACGCCGGGACAGGGTCGCTAAAAGACAAGACCGTTCTTTGGTAGGCCAAGGTAGCTAAACGGATTTCTTCCGCTTGTCATCACAGACAAGAGCAGGTTTATTGGATGAAATAGCTAGGATTCGGTTCCGTCTCCGTAATTTTACAGTTCGATGGTCAAGCTTTGGTAGATATGTTCGGCTCATTGGGTAGAGGAGTGTCACGACGTGAGTACATCGTCTCATCTCCCGAGAGGCTTTGCCCAATGTGCAGGAGGGTTAGGAGGCTATCAGGGGAGAAGAAATGCGCCATACACGTCAAAGCTGACTCGTTAGCAGCACACCACCCCGAATTCGACCTGAAGTCGATTGCAGGGTCGAGTCCCCCAGGAGTCTTCGTAGGTAGGTTCGGCTATCCGAACGTCTACGTCGGACCCATGGTGCCGGCGATCTCCGGCAACACCGAGATTCTTGACACTCCCGAATGGTGGATGGGTAAGGGCTTCGACGAGATAGTAGACTTCCGGTACAGTCTGCTTCGAGGCTATGAAAAGGCGAAGGTCTCAGACGTTCAGAAGGGAGGCCGACTGATCGAATCCTTGCAGGACGTTGCTATGATGACGAAGCCTGTTGAAACAGAACTAGTCCTTGCGAAACCGCCTCGCAAAATGCTGGATCTACGAGAAGATTCCCAGCCCTTCGGTCCCATTGCACCTCTCACCTCTTTCAGGGCTGGCAATTCCTCTGTCGACAACAGAATCGAGAAAGCGTTCTACGACGGCGATCTCCCAGCAGACGACGCTGTTCTTCAGCTCTACCGAAACGGTGTCTTGGTTACTCGTATTCAGCGGGCTTTTAGTCTCGGGATGTTTGGCGAAAACAGGAGACGAAAGCTTGTCCCGACGCGGTGGAGTATAACCGCGGTCGACAGCAATCTCAGCCTCAAGCTAATGGCTCGCGTAAGACATCATTCACACATCGACGAGTTCCGCGTCTACAAGTACAGGTACCTGGACAATATCTACGTGGGCATACTAACTCCTGAAAGCTGGAAGTTCGAATGGATAGAGGCATGGTTCGAACCAGACCTTCTAGCGACCAGTTTTCCTGATGTGAACATGGTAGAGGATGTGGAGAAGAGCAGCTATGTTTCCTCGGATGGATATCGGCCTGTGATGCTGGGTGATTCGGAAGGATTCCGGGGACGAAAGACCTACGCCAAGCCTGGCGGCTGCTACTACTCAGCGAGACTCGCAGTTTCTGAATATCTCGATTCGATCGGAAGGCAAGCGGGGGCGATAATGTTGAGGGAAATTCATCCAGGCTACATAATGCCTGTCGGGGTTTGGAATGTTAGAGAAAGTCTCAGAGCACTCTTCAAAACACCCTTCGAAAGATTCGATTCAATGGACGGTGCGATGAATCATATGAGCAGTATTTTCGAGATACCGAAGCGTGGCTGGATGGAAACTTCTACGCTTCTTCAGAACGCGTATTTCCAGCGGAAGATCAGTCAGTTCAACTAGGCATAACTTGTCGGTCTTGCGCCTCCTCCATCGATAGGGAGTGGTAAATGCTTAAGCAGGACCGCTTGTTAGGCGATTCCGTGATTTCTACCAGGGACCTAGGGGAAGAACTGGCGAAGATATCCCTTGACCTTGCAAAGCGAGAGAACGCTACCTATGCAGAGCTGAGGCTCGTCAACACGCGAAGCGAGGATGTTAGTGTAGTCAACGAGAACCCGGCCAGCGAGGAAGCGAGCACGATTGGCGTCGGAATCCGAGTACTCTACAAAGATTCGGGCTGGGGTTTCGCTGATACCGACGAGCTTGAACATGATAGCATAAGAGGGACAACCAAGAAGGCGCTATCCCTCGCCAGGGGCGCGTCCAAACTCGGGATAAAAGTCACCCGAGCCCCGGAACCCGTCCATGTCGACAAGTGGGAAACACCGGTCAAGAAAGACCCGTTCCGCGTTCCCACCGAGACCAAGTACGAGCTTCTCCAAGATACGACC